>CAUQPA010000634.1:0-2880 GCA_963519325.1 uncultured Pseudomonas sp.
GTGCTGTAGCCCTTGTCGGCATCCAGCAGGTACTGGGAAAACTTGGTCGCCTCGCCGAAGCACAGCGGCAGCACGCCGGTGGCCAGGGGATCCAGGCTGCCGGTATGCCCTGCCTTCTCGGCGTTGAGCAGCCAGCGGACCTTCTGCAACGCGGCGTTGGAGGAGAAGCCGCGGGGCTTGTCCAGTACCAGCACGCCGTGCACCTGACGGCGAATACGCTTGACCTGCGCCACCGCTACTCCTCCCCTTCGTGGCGACGGTCTTCGGCGACCGCCCGCTCGATCAGGGCCGACAGCTGGGCCCCACGACGGATGCTCTCGTCGTACTGGAAGCTCAGTTGCGGAACGGTGCGCAGTTTCATCGCCCGGCCCAGCTGCTGGCGCAGGAAGCCGGCGGCGTCCTTGAGGATGCCGATGTTCTGCTTGATGGCGTCGGCGTCGTCGTCCTTGCCGAGGACCGTGATGTGCACCTTGGCATGGGACAGGTCGCGGGCGACGTCCACACCGGTGATGGTCACCATGCCCAGCCGCGGATCCTTGATCTCGCGCTGGATCAGCAGTGCCAGTTCACGCTGCATCTGATCACCGATGCGCTGGGTACGGCTGAATTCTTTGGCCATGTCGAAACTCTCGTACGAAAGGCCGCAGACGCTCGGCCTGCCAGCCATGAACCTTGGAAACGCGAACGGCAAGTCCGCACCTGGCAGGGGTCTGCCAGGTCCGTGACCTGCCGTCCGGGTGCGGGATCGTCGTTACAGCGAACGGGCGACCTGCACCTTCTCGAACACTTCGATCTTGTCGCCGACGCGCACGTCGTTGTAGCTCTTCACGCCGATACCGCATTCCATGCCGGCACGGACTTCGGCCACGTCATCCTTGAAGCGACGCAGGGATTCCAGCTCGCCTTCGAAGATGACCACGTCTTCGCGCAGCACGCGGATCGGACGGTTGCGGTGCACCATGCCCTCGGTGACCATGCAGCCGGCGACGGCGCCGAACTTCGGCGAACGGAAGACATCACGGACTTCGGCAATACCCAGGATGTTCTCCCGGACGTCACTGCCCAGCATGCCGGTCAGCGCCTTCTTCACGTCTTCGATGATGTCGTAGATGACGTTGTAGTAGCGCATGTCGAGGCCTTCCTGCTCGACGATCTTCCGCGCCCCGGCATCGGCCCGGACGTTGAAGCCGAACAGCACGGCGTTGGACGCCAGCGCCAGGTTGGCATCGCTCTCGGTGATACCACCGACACCACCGCCGACCACCCGGACCTGGACTTCGTCGTTGCCCAGACCGGACAGCGAGCCCTGCAGCGCCTCGAGGGAGCCCCGGACATCGGACTTGAGCACGATGTTGAGGGTCTTCTTCTCGTCCTGGCCCATGTTCTCGAAGATGTTCTCGAGCTTGCCGGCGTGAGCGCGGGCCAGCTTGATCTCGCGGAACTTGCCCTGACGGAACAGCGCCACTTCACGGGCCTTCTTCTCGTCGGTCAGCACGGTGAGTTCGTCACCGGCGTCCGGGGTGCCGTCCAGGCCGAGGATCTCGACGGGGATGGACGGGCCGGCTTCCTTGATCGGCTTGCCGTTCTCGTCAAGCATGGCACGGATACGGCCGAAGTTGACGCCGACCAGCGCCATGTCGCCCTGACGCAGAGTACCGTTCTGCACCAGCACGGTGGCGACCGGACCACGACCCTTGTCCAGGCGCGATTCGATGACCACACCGCGACCGGGTGCTTCCGGCGTGGCGGTCAGTTCGAGCACCTCGGCCTGCAGCAGGATGGCTTCGAGCAGCTCGTCAACGCCGGTACCGGCCTTCGCCGAGACGTGCACGAACTGGGTATCGCCGCCCCACTCTTCCGGGATGACCTGACGACCGGCCAGATCGTGCTTGACGCGATCCGGATCGGCATCGGGCTTGTCGATCTTGTTGACCGCGACGACGATGGGTACACCGGCCGCCTTGGCGTGCTGGATGGCTTCCTCGGTCTGCGGCATGACGCCGTCATCGGCCGCCACCACCAGGATGACGATGTCGGTGGCCTGGGCACCCCGGGCACGCATCGCGGTAAACGCGGCGTGGCCGGGGGTATCCAGGAAGGTCACCATGCCACGCTCGGTTTCCACGTGGTAGGCACCTATGTGCTGGGTGATGCCACCGGCTTCGCCCGAGGCGACCTTGGCGCGGCGGATATAGTCCAGCAGCGAGGTCTTGCCGTGGTCGACGTGACCCATGACGGTCACCACCGGCGCGCGGTGCATGGCCTTGCCGCCCTCGAACTTGAGGGATTCGGCCAGTTGATCTTCCAGGGCGTTCTCGTTGACCAGCTTGACCTTGTGGCCCAGCTCTTCGGCCACCAGCTGCGCCGTCTCGCGGTCGAGCACCTGGTTGATGGTGGCGGGAGACCCCATCTTGAACATGAACTTGATGACTTCGGCGGCCTTCACCGACATCTGCTGAGCAAGCTCAGAGACGGTGATGGTCTCACCTAGATTGACTTCGCGCACTACAGGTCCTGTCGGGCTCTGGAACCCGTGTTGGTTTCGCTTCTTGAGTCGCGACTTGCCACCGCGACCGCCACGCCGGCCAAAGCCTTCTTCCTCGTCGTCGCCACTGCGCACGGTACGGGGAGCGGCGACCTTGTCCTTGATCGACGGGCGATGCTGGGCGTTCTTGCGCTCACGACGCTCGTCTTCGTCGCGCTTGCTGCTCGGTGCAGGGTGCACGGGACGGCGCGGCTCTTCGCGCTTGCGCTCGGCAGCGGGGTCGGCTTTCTTGACCTCGGCGACCGGCTCGGCAGCGGGCTGCTGCTCGGCCACCACCGCTGGGGCTTCCGCCGCGACCGGCGCGGCAGCTTCGGCGGCGAC
This sequence comes from uncultured Pseudomonas sp., assembly GCA_963519325.1. GTDB lineage: Bacteria > Pseudomonadota > Gammaproteobacteria > Pseudomonadales > Pseudomonadaceae > Chryseomonas. Next base: position 2,867 of record CAUQPA010000634.1, read on the forward strand.
CGCCTGCTGCGCGG
>CAUQPA010000635.1:0-2867 GCA_963519325.1 uncultured Pseudomonas sp.
CGAGAAAGGCTGCGCCATCCGCACGATGGTGTCGTAGACAGCGGTGTCGCCGTGGAGCCTTCGTCATGGATCTGCTAGAAAAGCCCAAGCTATTCGTCATAGGCGACGCTGGCGAACTGTCACAAGGATGGACAGATGACCCTGGATAATTTGATTGGCAAAAGTCTCGAAGCGATTACGCCGGATTCGGCAGGTATCCGGCGCCTGCTGGAAGCAGCGCAACGTAGCCTGACGGACGCCCGCCTGCCGACGCTGAGCAGTGAAAGCCGCTTCGATCTGGCCTACAAGGCGATCATGCAGGGCGCCAATGCAGCGCTTCAGGCCAATGGCTATCGCAACCTGACCAGTCGCCCTGGCCATCATCAGACCATGATCCAGTCCTTGCCCCGGACCATAGGTCTCGCTACGCCAACGATGCTGGTACTGGACACCCTGCGGAAGCAACGCAATGTCATCGACTACTCGGGCGACTTGGTCAGCGACTCGATGGCCGAAGAGGCATTACGGCAGGCTGAAGCCCTGCTCCAGCAGATCGTACTATGGCTGGAGCAACGACGACCCGACCTGCTGCGTCGCGAGTCCTGACGGCGCTCGCGACCCGGCAGCATTCCTTACTCAGGGCGCCAACGCCCGCGCCACCACCGGGTAGTGATCCCACACCTGGCCGTCCGCCATCGAGCGCAGCAGCTTGACGTATTCGGCGTGGGACCAGGCCAGCGGCGTGGCGGAATCGGTGCCCTGCCCCTTGGTGTAGCCATGGCGCTGGTTGTCGCCCACCCCGTCCCAGACCTGCTCGGGCAGCATCAGGCCGGCGTTGGCGAACAGTTCCAGGCCACGGACGTAGGTGTCGCGCAGTTTGCCGAGCGCCGCCGCATCCGGCTTGCCCTGCAGAACCAGGCGGGCCAGCTCGTAGTGCCCGCGCTCACCGGTAAAGATCGGCCAGACCCGGCCACGCAGGCCGGAGTTGGGCACCGGCTGCTCGGTGGCCGGGAAGTTGATGCCGGAGCTCTCGCTCTCGCCATAGCCGTCGTTGCCGTAGCGGCGCCAGCCGGGGAAGGTGCCCTGCACCCCCGGGTACTGGAAGCTGTACTTGACCCGCAGATTCTCCGGCAGGCCCTCGTCGTCCAGCACCGCCAGGCTTTTCTGCACCAGGGGATCGCCTGCCGGGCGCACGCCGTAGCGCACCAGTTCGAGGAAGCCGGCATCCAGCACCTGGTCTTCCGGCAGGCCCGGACGGCTGTTGTTGTCCACCAGCTTGCCCTTGTCGTTCGGGTCGGGATTCTGGGTGATGCGCAGGTAGTAGTGGCCAGCGCCCAGGCTGCCCTGGGTGGTGGCCATGGTCTCTTCCACCTGGCTCGAATAGCGCCGCGCGGTATCGCGGTAGCGGCTGGCATTGGCCTCGTCGCCGGCGTGGCGCGCCAGTTCGCTGGCCGTGGCGAGACCGGCGATCACTGCCGCGGTGGTGGACGGCGAATAGCCCCACTGCTCTTCCCAGCGCTCCTGCTGGGTCTGCGGCGGCTTGACCTGCCAGGTGTTCCAGCCCAGGTTGACCTGGCTGTCGCGGGCGAGGAAATCCGCCGCGGGCCGGAGCATGTCGCGGTACCAGCGATCAATTTCGGCATCGCCCAGCAGGCCGCCCTGCCAGAGGCGGTAGCCGAGCATGATCGGCATGGCGGTCTGGTCCAGTTGCACGCCCACCCATTCGATGGTGCCGTCGACGTGGGTCTTCTGCAGGAACCAGCCGGTGGCGCCCGGGGCGCGGACCTCGTCGCCCTGCTTCTGCTGGTGGATGAAGGCGGAGCTGTCGGCCGGCTTGCGCGCGGTGTTGGCATCCACCTGCACCTGCTTGAGGTAGCTGAAGGCGACCTTGGGCGTCTGCCGATCACCCAGCGCCAGCAGCGCCATGGCGCACTGGTAGAAGTCGCGCGGCCAGACCGCCTTGTAGCCGGTGGTGCCCTTGGCCGCCGGCACCGTTTCGCCCCAGGGATTGGACAGCGAGGCGATCAGGGCGCCGGCGTGGGTCTTGTCCTCCTGGGCCTTGAGCACCAGGGCGCTGGCGTTGAGCAGCTTGCCGCCGTCGCCGGCCTGGGCCTGTAGCCGCGGCAGCTGGTCGAGACTGGCCAGGTAGTCCTGCCAGCCGATGGCGTCACCCTCGCCGTTGTACTGGGCCAGCACCTTTTGATAACCGCGGGCCAGGGTGGCATCCGCCGCCGCCTCGGCCTGGCGCGGATTGGCACCAAAGCCCACCACCACGTCGAGGACGGTCTCGGCGCCCTTGAGCGGCAGCTTGGCCAGCATGGCGACATTGCCGGCCTGGTCGCCGGTGCTGCTGTAGAGCTGGGTCAGCTTGCCGTTGCGGCGTAGATCGTCGAGGCCGTCGGAGCTGCCGACGAAACCCACGGTGGGTGTCTGCAGCGGCTGGCTGGCCTTCACCACCATGGCGTGCTGGCCTTCGCTGGCGTAGAGCACCGCGCCTTTCACCGCCGCGCGATCATGGCTGCCGCTGTTGGCCAGCGCCGGATCGACATAGAGATAGGGCTGGATGCGCGGATCCTGGCTGCGAAAGATGACGCGCATGACCAGGGTGTCCTGGTCCGGGTCGGTGAAGACGTGCTTCTCGATCTCGTAGCGGCCCTGGCGGTCGCGATTGACGATCCGGTAGGCCAGGGAAGTCGGCCGGCCGGCGCTATCGGTGGCCAGGTATTCGATGCGGCTGTCGGTGTCGTCGCGCTCCAGGTGGGTGAAGTTGGGGCCGCGGATCACCAGTTGCATCTCGCGCAGCTGCGCCTCGTGGATGAGGCCCTGCATGGTCTCGGTGACCACGCCCTGGGCCAGGGAGAACCAGACCCGCGAGACGCGTCCGGTGC
>CAUQPA010000636.1:0-2852 GCA_963519325.1 uncultured Pseudomonas sp.
CTGCTGGACCGCCTGGGAACACTGGGCGATCAGCTGGCCGCAACTGCTGGAATTGATGGGAGCGGTGAAATGGATGACATGGGTGCTCATGGGGCCTACCGACGCGCCGGGGAGCCGGCGGAGGGCCGGGCTCTATATATCCTGCTTCGGCGATTTCCGGGTCGGCTTGAGCCCCGGCGACCACTCCCCGACGAAACGTGTCGGGAGCGGATGGGCTGTACCCTAGCGCAGCAGCAGCAGGGGCACCTCGGTCTTGTGCAGCAACTGGGTGGTGCGACTGCCGCGCAGGAAGCGCCAGACCGAGGAGTGGCTGTAGGCACCCATGATCAGCAGGTCGGCGCGGCGCTCGTCGAGGTGGCGCGGGACGATGCGCTCGACGTCGCCGTGGGCGACCGTGGTGTCCACCCGGCACCCGGCGCTGCGCAGCAACAGGGCCAGGTCTTCCAGGCGCTTACGCAGCACCGGATCGTCCTCGCCGACCCGCAGCAGGGTTCCGCTCATGCCGGCCAGCAGCGGACTGCGCGCCAGGGCGAGGACGCCCTGGTGGGTGGCTTCCCGGCCATCATAGGCGATGGTGAATTGGCGTGGTGGCTTGAAGGGGCCCGAACACACCAGGATCGGACGGCTTACGGCGCGCACCACCGCCTCCAGCTGGCTGCCGATGCCACTGTCCCCGGAGCCTTCGCCACGCTTGCCGATCACCAGCAGGCGGGTATCCGCTTCCAGGGTCTTCAGGGTATCGACCAGGCCTTCGGGGCGGCGGAGGATCTGCGGTGGCAGGGTCAGCCCCTGTTGCAGCAGGCGCTGGCGCGCCTTGAGCAGCAAGGCCTTGGCCATCCCGGCACCGGCGTCGTCTTCGAGGAAGACCGGCTCGCCATTGGCGACCTTCTTGCCACTGCTGGCGGCTTCCTGCACGTGCAGCAGGGTGACGGGCGCATCCAACCGCCGCGACAACCAGGCGGTGTGATCGCAGACGCTTTCGGCGTGGGGGGATCCATCGATGCAGGCGAGCAGGGAGGCCATAGCGGTATTCCTTGGCGAGGCGGGGACCAGCGCGATCCCAGCCATGAGCGTAGCACCGGTCCACCAACGTCCAGACGCCCCTCGGGGGTCATCTTTGGCTTTTGCTGGACAGGTCACGGCCGTCATTCCGGACGCCCTCACATTTCGCGGCGATCGCCTTTCCGGGTGATCAGCGGCCGCCGGATTTCACGGGATCCTTCGCAGCGTTCGGTGCTGCGGCCATCCGGGTAATGGTGGTCCACCAGGTAGTCCTCCAACTGGCCGTAGCCCCCGTGGCTCCAAAGCGCCTTGAAGCACACCCAGCCGCCGATCCCGGAGGCGAAGGGCATCCCTCAGGCATGGCGGAAATCGGCGAAAAAGGCCGCGACGCGACGTGGATCCAGGTCCTGCCAGCGGGCCGGACTCCAGTGCGGCGTGCGGTCCTTGTCCACCAGCATGGCGCGCACTCCTTCGACGATCTCGCCCTTTTCGAACCAGCGTCTATCCAGGTGCAGCTCGAGGGCGAAGCACTGCTCCAGCGACAGCCCGCTGCCCTGGCGCAACAGCTCGAGGGCGGTGGCCACCGCCAGCGGCGAACGCTGATCCAGGACGGCCAGGGTTTCCTGGGCCCAGTCACGGTAGGCAGGGCGCTCTTCCTGGGTGAGGCCGGTACGCAGCTCCGTGACGGTCGCCGCCGCGAAGTGCTCGGCGATGGCCGGCCGCAGGTCGGTCAGCCGGGCCGTTTCCACCGGTGCCGTGGCGAATTCCTGGAGCAGGGCGGCCAGGTCGGTCGGGCCCTTGGCCGTGGCCTCTTCCAGGCGCTGCTGCAGGTCGTCGTTGGTCGCTTCAGGAATGAAGACATCGGCCAGACCCGCGGCCAAGGCATCGGCGGGGCCGATCTGCACCCCGGTGAGACCCAGATAGAGGCCCAGTTGATCGGGCAGGCGCGGCAGGAAATGGCTGGCGCCGACGTCGGGGACGTAGCCGATGGCCGTCTCCGGCATGGCCATACGCGTACGCTCGCTGACGATCCGCAGCCGCGCCGCCTGCACCAGGCCCATGCCGCCGCCGAGCACCAGGCCGTGGGCCAGCGCCAGCACCGGCTTGGAATAGCGGTGCAGGGCGAGGTCGAGAGCGTATTCCTCGGCGAAAAAGGTCAGGTGCAGGTCATCGCCGCGCTGATAACTGTCGTACAGCGCGCGCACGTCACCGCCGGCGCAGAAGGCCTTGGGGCCGTTGCCGCGCAGCACCACCACCCGCACGCCGGGGTCCTGCTCCCAGTCGCGCAGGGCGCCGTGCAGGCTGCGCACCATCTCCAGGTCCAGGGCATTGAGCCCGGCCGGGCGGTTGAGGGTCAGGTAGCCGACCCCGCCGCGTCTTTCCAGCAATACCTTGGCGTCGCTCATGCACCGTCCTCGTCCAGGTAGTCCTGGATGATGGCCGAGAAATCCAGTCCGCCGCCACCGGTCTGGCTGAACCTCTGGTAGAGCTGCTGCGCCACGGCGCCGAGGATCACCGGCTGGCGCACGGCGCGGGCAGCCTCGGTGGCCAGGCCCAGGTCCTTGAGCATCAGGTCGGCGGCAAAACCGCCTTGATAGCCGCGCGAGGCAGGCGCCTGGGGCAGGACGTCGGGGTAGGGGTTGTTGACCTCCGAGCTCCAGCAACGGCCGCTGCTGGTATTGATCACCCCGGCCAGGGTCTTGGCATCGATGCCCAGACGGGTACCCAGCGCCATGGCCTCGGCCACCCCGATCATGGAAATGCCGAGCAGCAGGTTGTTGGCCACCTTGGCCACCTGGCCGTTGCCGCTGGCACCGCAGTGCACCAGATTGCGTCCCATGGCTGCCAGC
>CAUQPA010000637.1:0-2851 GCA_963519325.1 uncultured Pseudomonas sp.
CCCCCCCCCGAGTTTGGTGGGTCAATACAATACGGCCCCCCCCCCCCGCGGGGGCCACCGCCCCGCGGCGGCCGGGGAGGACTCAGACGGCGTCCCGTTCCGGCGAGTTCGACCGCGAATCGCGGACGATTTCGCTGACCGAGGCATAGCCCCCGCGGGCATCGCGCAGCATGGTGCGCAGGTTGCCCTCGATGGTGTTGCAGATGGTACCCATGGTGATCTGGTGCCGGCTGCGCTGGAAGGGGTTCTGCAGGTCGGTGCCGACCTTTTCCATCGCCAGGAAGATGAAGCCCACCACCGTGGAGGCCAGCGGCGTGTACCACTGCAGGCTCTCCACCAGGCCGATGGGCATCAGCACGCAGAACAGGAAGATGAACAGCCGCGGGAAATTCACATAGGGATAGGGCAAGGGCGTATTGGCAATCCGCTCCATGCCGCCCTGCCAGTTGGACATGTCGACGAAGGTGGCTTCCAGACGCTCCAGGCGGATGCTGTCCAGCCGGCCCGCCCGATATTCCAGGGCGATGAGGCTGGAAGAGCCGCTGAGGATGGCGTTGGCGAAGTTGTTGGTCTCCTTGCGCATTGCCCACTCCTCCTTGCCCAGGTAGGTGCGGACCTCCTTGGGCAGCGGATCGCCGCTGAGCTGGCAGGCCAGGCAGCGGACATAGGCCAGGTGGCGCTCGATGAGCACCGTCTTGATGGCGTTGAAATGCTCGTCGCCATCGTCGATCAGGGTCAGGGCCTGGCGGGCGAAGCTGCGCGAACTGTTGACCATGCCGCCCCAGAGGGTGCGCGCTTCCCACCAGCGCTGGTAGGCACTGGTGTTGCGGAAGCTGGTGAGCACGATCAGCGCCGAGCCGATCAGGGTCAGCGGTATGTTGGGCAGCTCGGCCCGTTTCTCGACCAGGAGCATGTAGTCGGCGGTGACGGCGATGTCCCACAGCAGCAACCAGAAGACCGACCAACCGACGTAGGTAAAGGTCTGCCGAAGGAATGTCAGGATGCGGTGAAAAAAACCCACGGTGATAGTCCTTAGCGCGTAATAGAAAAGGTGCAGGCATACGAACCCCGCGGGTCCGGACAGGTTCACGGCAGGCCTCTGGAACGCGGATCGCCGCGCAATCCTGACAACTGGCCAATGACTATTCGGTTTCGGAATGTGAAAAGGTCCTGGGACCCGGGCTAGCTGTTACGCGGTCCACCGCCAGCGATCTCGACCCCACGTGGCGAACATCCGCGCCGCGCGGCGGTCCGACGCTCACCATGCCCTTCCGGAGCACTGCCATGACCGCCACCCCGCGCGTTCGTCTGGATGTCTGGAGCGATTACGTCTGTCCCTTCTGCTACCTGGCACTGCCCCAGCTGGCGCGGCTGCAGGAGGAATTCGGCGAACGTCTCGCCATCGAGTGGCATGCCTTCGAGCTGCGCCCCTATCCCACGCCTACCCTCGATCCCGCCGGCGACTATCTGCGCCGGACCTGGGACCGGGCCGTCTACCCCCTGGCGGCCGAATACGGCATGACGCTGCGGTTGCCGCCGGTGCAGCCGCGCAGTCGCCTGGCGCTGGAGGCGGCGGAATTCGCCCGCGAGCACGATCGCTTCGACGCCTTTCACCTGGCGGTTTTCCAGGCCTTCTTCGAAGAAGGTCGCGACATCGGTGAGCAGGAGGTCCTGCTGGACCTGGCGCGGCGCACCGGGCTCGATGGCGAGGCGCTGCGTGCCAGCCTCATCCGGGGCGATCACACCGAGGTGGTACTGCACGCCGAGGACCGCGCCGAGGCCCTCGGCATCACCGCAGTCCCGGCGCTGTTGCTCAGGTCCGCGCAAGCCCCCATCGAAGACGCCCAGGTGCTGGACGGTGCCCTGCCCTTCGCCCAGTTGGCGGCAGCGGTCCGTGCCCAGCTGGATGCAGCCGACGCCTAGCGTTGCGCCGCCGGCGTCAGCTCGGGGAAGAGCACCTCGGTGAAGCCGAACCGCGCGAAGTCCTGGATCCGCGACGGATAGAGCCGGCCGATCAGATGATCGTATTCGTGCAGCACCACCCGGGCGTGGAAGCCTGCGGCCTCTTCCTGCACCAGCCGGCCGTCGCCATCCATGCCCTGGTAGCGGATCCGTCGCGGGCGCGGTACCTCGCCGCGTAGCCCCGGGATGGACAGGCAACCTTCCCAGCCCAGTTCCTCGGTGGCATCCAGCACCTCAATGCGCGGGTTGATCAACACCTGCAGCGGTACCGGGGGCGCGTCCGGATAGCGGGCATTGCGCTCGAAGCCGAACACCATGAGCTGCAGATCCTCGCCGATCTGCGGGGCAGCCAGGCCCACGCCACCCGCCGCGGCCATGGTCTCGAACATGTCCTGGATCAGTTCCTGCAGCTCGGCCGAGCCGAAGCACTCGGCGGCCACCGGCGGCGCCAGCCGGAGCAACCGCGGATCACCCATCTTCAAAATGTCACGAATCATGCGAGGATTCCTCCCTTGGCCGGCCAAGCCGCCGGCGTTCGCCAGGAGCTTAAACCAGATGTCTTCCCTACTGCTCGCCAGTGCGCTCGGCCTCGGCCTGAGCACGCCCCTCGCCCAGGCCGAGGATGCCCGGCTCGCCGCCCGCCTGGATCCGATCCTGGCGCGCGCCATCGCCCAGCAGCGGATCGTCGGCACCGTGGTGATGGTCGCCCGCCAGGGTCGGGTGGTCTATCACCGTGCCGCGGGCTTCGCCGACCGCGAAGCCGGCCGGGCCATGCAGGAAGACCAGCTGTTCCGCTTCGCCTCCCTGACCAAGCCGCTGGTCGCCGTCACCGCCTTGCGCCTGGCCGACCAGGGCCAGCTGGACCTGCAGGCCCCGGTCAGCCGCTACC
>CAUQPA010000638.1:0-2836 GCA_963519325.1 uncultured Pseudomonas sp.
GTACGAAGGCGAAGACTACGACCTGGCCGGTTTCTGCGTGGGCGTGGTGGAAAAGTCCGAGATCATCGATGGGTCCAAGGTGGCCACCGGCGACGCCCTGATCGCCCTGCCCTCCTCCGGCCCGCACTCCAACGGCTATTCGCTGATCCGCAAGATCATCGAGGTGGCCGGCGCCGACATCGAGAACATTCAGCTCGACGGCCAGCCGTTGACCGAGCTGCTGATGGCGCCGACCCGCATCTACGTCAAGCCGCTGCTCAAGCTGATCAAGGACACTGGCGCGGTCAAGGCCATGGCGCACATCACCGGCGGCGGCCTGCTGGACAACATCCCGCGCGTGCTGCCCGAAGGCGCCCAGGCGGTACTGGACGTGGCCAGCTGGCAGCGCCCAGCGGTATTCGACTGGCTGCAGCAGCAGGGCAACGTCGACGAGACCGAGATGCACCGCGTCCTGAACTGTGGCGTCGGCATGGTCATCTGCGTGGCCCAGGATCAGGTCGAAGCCGCCCTGCAGGTGCTGCGCGCCGAGGGTGAACAACCCTGGGTCATCGGCCGTATCGAACAGGCTGCGGCCGGTGCCGACCAGGTGGTCCTGAACAACCTGAAACAGCACGGATGAGCCCTGCCGACTGCGCCGTGGTGGTGCTCATCTCCGGCCACGGCAGCAACCTGCAAGCCCTGATCGACGCCGCGACGCCGCCCGTGCGGATCGCGGCGGTGATCGCCAACCGCGCCGAGGCCTATGGCCTGGAGCGGGCCCGGCAAGCCGGGATCGCCACCACGGTGGTCGATCACCGCGAGCATGCCGACCGTGACAGCTTCGATGCGGCCCTGGCGGCCGCCATTGACGCCCAGGGCGCCGACCTGGTGGTGCTGGCCGGCTTCATGCGCATCCTCACGCCAGCCTTCGTGCGGCGTTACCAGGGTCGCCTGCTCAATATCCATCCCTCCCTGCTCCCCCTGTACAAGGGGTTGCACACTCACCAGCGTGCCCTCGACGCGGGCGATGCCTGGCACGGCTGCAGCGTCCACTTCGTCACCGAAGAACTGGATGGCGGCCCCGTCGTCCTGCAGTCGCGGGTGCCGGTGCAGACCGAAGACACGGCGGAGAGCCTCGCGACCCGGGTACACGCCGCCGAGCACCTCCTTTATCCTGTGGCGGTACGGCTGTTCGCCGAAGGTCGTCTGCGGCTGGGCACCTCGGGTGCCGAGCTCGACGGCCAGGCGCTGCCGCCTACTGGGGCCAAGGTGCCGTCGTCTACGGCCATGGCCTCCCCTTCCTGATCCAAGGAGAAACTGATGCGACGTCTGTTGTTCCTATTGGCCACCCTCTGCAGCGCCTCGGCCTTCGCCTTCGACCTGCAGCCCTTCACGGCCAGCTACACTGCCGACTGGAAGCAGATGCCGGTCAGCGGTTCCGCCGAACGCTCGCTGGAGAAGGCTGCCGATGGCCACTGGGAGTTGAAGTTCGAAGCTTCCATGCTGGTGGCGGGCCTCAATGAGTCCAGCACCTTCCGCCGCGAAGGCGAAGCCTTCCTGCCGGATACCTACCAGTACAAGCGCAGTGGCCTGGGCAAGAGCCGCGAGAGTGAGCTGACCTTCGACTGGGCGGGCAAGAAGGTCACCGGCAAGGACAAGGACGACCCGGTCAACCTGACCCTGGATCGCGGCCTGCTGGACAAGTCCACCTACCAGCTCAAGCTGCAGCAGGACGTGGCCGACGGCAAGAAAAGCATGAGCTACCAGATCGTCGACGGCGACAGCATCGACACCTATGACTTCCGCGTCATCGGCCCGGAGCGTATCCGGACTCCGCTGGGCCTGTTCGATGCCATCAAGGTGGAACGCGTGCGCGACCCCACCAAGAGCAGCCGCAAGACCGAGCTGTGGTTCGCCAAGGACTGGGACTACCTGCTCGTGCGTCTCTACCAGCAGGAGAGCGACGGCAAGGAATACCAGACCAGCCTCAAGGAAGGCACGGTCAATGGCCGCACGGTGAAAGGCGCCAACTGATCCTGGCACCAGCGACAACGCCCTCTTCGGAGGGCGTTTTGTTTGCTGCCGGTGGCAGCGTCCCCGAGGTCATCCTTCAATGGCCAGCGGCAGACGAACCAGTATTCATGCGATAACACCGGCATCACCTTCGACGCCGCGACGTTTCTCGTAGCGGACGTCGGCACCTTCGAGCCGCGCGACCTGGCGCCAGCCGTGGGCCCGATACAGGGAATTGGCCCGTACCCCAGGTGAGCCATCGGTCACCAGCCAGATCATGGCATGGCGTTGGAAGAGCGCCTGTTCGGCAGCCACCAGCAGACGGCCGCCGAAACCCCGCCCCTGCCATTCGGGTCTGACGAACAACGCGAAGACCTCTCCGGCCGAGTCATCCACCATGCTGAAGCCCACGACTTCTCCGGCTATCTCCACCACCCAGGCACAGGGCTCGGCGAGGATGGCGGCGCCAATGGCGTCTGGGGTGATACCGAGGTCAGCAAGCTGATCGCCAGTCAGGGCGTTATCCGTTACGGCTACACGGATCGCGAAAAGAGCATCCACATCGGCTGGGGTGGCGAGCCGCAATTGGCCAGGAGGGAGAGCGTAAGTCATGCGGATTGCTCGATATCGTTAAGAGAGACCTCCCCCCGATGAGCCGGGTAAATGCCACGCCAGGCCGCCGATGGTCCCTGAGGACAACCACGGGCGCGACAGATTGTCGCAGAAGTTGTAACGACTTATTGCCGAGATCAACCTTGGTCGGCGGGCCAAACGCTCTAGTATGGGGCTTCAAGCCCAGCCGTAGCGCGGGCTCGACCAAGGAGATACAGCATGACCGTTACTG
>CAUQPA010000639.1:0-2814 GCA_963519325.1 uncultured Pseudomonas sp.
GGGAAACCAGCGAAGGCGGCACGCCGGTGCCCATCGTCGCCCTCACCGCCCATGCCATGGCCAACGAGAAACGTGCCCTGCTGCAGAGCGGCATGGACGACTACCTGACCAAGCCCATCAGCGACCGGCAACTGGCGCAGGTCATCCTCAAGTGGACCGGGCTGCGCCTGCTGCACAGCTCGGCGCCCGAGGTCGCCAGCCTCAACAGCGGCGGCCAAGACATTTCCACCCTGCCGGTGATGGACCAGGACGAGGGACTGCGCCTCGCGGCCAACAAGCCGGACCTGGCCAAGGACCTGCTGAGCATGCTGCTCGCCTCCCTGGCCGCGGACCGCCAGGCCATCCGCCAGGCCCGCGAGGACGGCGACCGCATCGCGCTCATTGAACGGGTCCACCGCCTGCACGGCGCCACCCGCTATTGCGGCGTGCCCCAGCTGCGCGCCGCCTGCCAGCACAGCGAGACCCTGCTCAAACAGGGCGCGCCCACCTCCAGCCCGGCGCTGGACGAACTGGACGCGGCCATCGTCAACCTGTCCACCCAGGCCAAGAGCCCGCTCTGAGCGGGCGCTAGTCCTCGAACAGCCTGAGCTGCAGCGCCGCTTCGCGCAGGTCGGTCAGGCGCACGCCCACGCCGAGCAAGCGCACCGGCCGGTTGCCGCGGCGATAGGCCTGTTCCAGCAGGCGTCGATAGCTGTCGAGGTCGCGCCCGGCGCCCTGCTGCTCCAGGGTCGTCTGGGTGAAGTCGTGGAACTTGACCTTGATGAAGGGCCGCTCCGGGCGATAGCGATCGGCCAGGCGGGTCAACCGCTCCTCGAGCTTGGCCAGCAACTCGGGCAACTCCTTCACGCAGGCCGCCGCGTCGGGCAGGTCGCGATCATAGGTGCGCTCGACACTGGCCGACTGCCGCTGGCTGTCCACCTTGACCTGACGCTCGTCGATCCCTTGGGCCAGCGACCAGAGCCGTTCGCCGAAGCTGCCGAATTCGCGCAGCAGGTCGAAGCGCGACCAGGCCTGCAGATCACTGCAGCGGACGATCCCGCGCCGCTTGAGCTTGTCCGCGGTGACCTTGCCCACCCCGTGCAGCTTGGCCACCGGCAGCTCGGCGACGAAATCGGCGACCTCGTGGGGCGCGATGACGAAGAGGCCATTGGGCTTCTTCCAGTCGCTGGCGATCTTGGCGAGGAATTTGTTCGGCGCCACCCCGGCGGACACGGTGATGTTCAGCTCCTCCCAGACCCGGCGGCGGATATCCCGAGCGATCAGGGTGGCGCTGCCGTTGAACAGCTCGCAGCGGGTGACGTCCAGGTAGGCCTCGTCCAGGGACAGCGGCTCGATCAGCTCGGTGTAGTCCTGGAAGATCCCGTGGATCTGCCGCGACACTTCCTTATAGACATCGAAGCGTGGCTTGACGAACACCAGGTCGGGGCAGAGCTTCTGCGCCTGGTGCGACGACATCGCGGAGCGCACGCCGAAGGCCCGTGCCTCGTAGTTGCAGGTGGCGACCACCCCGCGCCGATCGGGAGTGCCCCCTACCGCCAGCGGCTTGCCGCCCAGGCGCGGATCGTCACGCATCTCGATGGACGCATAGAAGCAGTCGCAGTCGACATGGATGATCTTGCGCTGCGGCTGGGGCGGCAGCTGGGCGGGAGAGGTATCCGGAGCCATGGGAGAGGATGCCGGGCCGGGCATTGTGGCTGATTATCCGTACAGTAAGCCAAGCTCACCCGGATTTGTCCACGGCGGGCGACGAATCGAAGGCTAGCCGACGTCCTGCAACAGCCGTTGCCGATAGACGACCTCTTCGCGCAACTCATCGACCACGGCCTTGAGGTCGTGGGCGTGATGCAGCTGGTCATAATAGAGGTCGCGCTCCGCGATCACCCCGTCCGCCGTGGTGACCATCAACCGCGCGAAATGCTCGCTGCGCTCGAGGAACTCGATGCGGCCCAGGCCCTGGAGGTGATGAAGCAAGGTTTCCAGCAGGAGATTCATGGCGACCCCTCGGACTTTCCTGGTCAAACGGCTCAGTCGCGCTGCCCATCGTCGAAAGGAGCACTCTCGTCGCCGGCGATGACGCTCAGATCCTCTGGTTGGCCGGATCGAACATGGCGGGAGGTGGTATCCAGCAGCTCCTGCGCGGCAGCGCGGAGCGTCTTCATGTCGTCGACGAGCAATTCGACTTTCTGCACGACCTTAAGTGCCATCTCGGTGGCACCGTTGGCGCTGCTACCGGTCAACGCCAGCGAAAGATTGCACAACTGGGCGACGAGCGCCGCTACATCCTGTTCCATCACGCGCATGATGCGCTGATCCAGACCGTTCGAATCCTGGTGCATGGGAGTTCTCCGTAACGCACCAAGGATAGCACATGGCCATTATTCGCTCAGCAGCGAAGCGGCGTTTTGCTATCACCTTCTCATTTGGCTGCAAGCGGCTCCCGTCGGGTCCGGGGACTCTTTTCGTGGACCTTGGGTCGACAGATGACGTACATCCAGGAGACCACTCATGAAACGCCCCCTACTCGTGTCCACCGCCCTCCTCGCCAGCCTCCTGCTCGGCGGCTGCTTCGATCGCGACCAGTCGGATCAGCAGAATCGCTCCAGCGGGGAAAAGGCCTCGGTGCAGATGCAGAAAAGCGACGGGGATAAATGACCTCACCCCGGCCCCGCCAAATAAGCCTTTGAAGAATATTAAATTTTTCTTGACGAATTTTTTCTTGGCCCTATACTGGGCCCCATCGGACGCGGGATGGAGCAGTCTGGTAGCTCGTCGGGCTCATAACCCGAAGGTCGTTGGTTCAAATCCAGCTCCCGC
>CAUQPA010000640.1:0-2799 GCA_963519325.1 uncultured Pseudomonas sp.
GCATCAATGACCCCCTCGTCAAACAGTCGTGATGGACGCCTTTGATTGCAATCTGCTCCCCAGATTATGACAGTCAACGCGAGAATGCATCACCGCACTACGCGGTCTAGGCACCGGAGACGTCTGGTGATCGAGGTTGAACTGGGTCTGCAGCTGCACCAGGTCCTGTCGGTCGGCCTGCGCCGCGCGGCGGCGCGGGCGGCAACTGACGATCGAGGTCGACGCAGCAGCACCAAGTTCTGCCGGCCAGCGCAGGGCTGCGCAGCGGTGCCGGAAATGCCTCCAGCCCTGACACAAGAATGCATCGCCGAAAGAATAGGACCATATTTGGTTCTAATTTGGGCCGATAAACGATAGAGTGGGCCGCATTGCAGTGAACATTGGGATCTATCAATGCGAGTCGAAACGATCAGCTACCTGAAAAAGAATGCGGCCGATCTTGAGCTCACTGAGCCAATGATTGTTACCCAGAATGGCAAGCCGGCCTATGTGATCGAGGCCTATGCGGATCGTGTCCGCCGCGATGAGTCCATCGCCCTGGTCAAGCTGTTGGCGTTGGGATCCAAGGAGTACGAGGGTGGCAAGCACATATCATCCGAGCAGCTGAAAGAAGGCCTGCAACAGCGGTTCGGGGGCGATAGCAAATGACAGCCAGGGCTTTCCAGGTCCGGTTCAGCGCTTCGGCGAGGACCTGCGCGCATGACCAGGTGCACCACCTCGCAAAATCGGTTTCTCGCCCCGACGCAGTTGCAAAGATGACCAGCGTCGTTGACGAGGTCGCCATCGAGCTCCGGAAGTCCCCTCTCGCTCACCCGATTGCCGCCGCCGGTGCCGAGTTTGGTATCACCAGGTATCGCGAGATCTCCAAGTCTGGCTATCGAGCGGGATATCTGGTCGACGAGGCGCGGCGCGAAACCGTCGTGCTCGCCATCTTCCGTGATGGGCAGGACATCCAAGAGCTGCTGTATCGGCACCTGCTCACAGGTTGAGACGTACCGATACTCGCCACTCGCGGCGATCCGTAGTCGGCCAGCAGTGCCCCGCAACTGGGGGTACCGGTGATCCACAGGGGGGCCGGTGGCGCCGTGCAAGAGGCTGACACACCTGCCAGCGCTCAGCAGGTCGGAGCCGTCCCGTCATCTCCATTTAGCCGGCGAAAAAGCACATCCAGACAATGGCCACGCCTACGCCGCCGATGGCAAGGCGGCTGATCACCCGGGCGGACGCAGTATCAGTTGCTCGCGCCTCGAGCGCACATAGGCCAAGCAGCTCAGCAACTACGAAGCCATACCAGCCTGGATGCACCTCAACAACCGGTGCAGGATCGAGGCCGCGTGTGAACCAACCGAACGTGCAGATGAATAGGACCAACAGCAGCAGGCCGAGCCACGGCCAGTTACGGACGACGTAGCTCTCTCGCTTCATAGGTATGGGTTTCAAGAGACCACTCCATAGTGCAGAGCCCAGGCATGTCTACCCGAGACGGGGCGAACGCCGCTCGCTTGACGGCCATTGTCTCTGCCACCAGCGCTCTGATATGAGCAGTTCATGCCTGGAAAGGGCGGAAACCTCGCGTAGAACGTGGCCAAGAAGCGCTCGTCGATGAACACCGGTTCGGCTCAGCCCCAAAGCCACAGGAAAGTGCCGACTACTGCCGATCCAGCTGTCATGGCCAGGGTGATGCTATGACGCTGGATCTGGATAGCCAGCGCCCAGCGAAGCGGACCGTTCGACGCCTCGCGTAAATCGCGGTTGAGGTGCTTTTCTGCAGCAGATGCTACGTGCAGCTCGAGCTGGTGGATTACTCGCGTCCTGGCGCTACCAGCAATCGCCCCGCCGTGCCCCGCAACATCGCCAGGCATGTCGGTACGTCCAGATGAACTTGTTTGGCCAGCACACGGATGCCCAGGGCACCAAGATGGAAGACCTTGTCCGGGGTGATCGGCACGTTGATCGATTGGCGTTGCTGGAGCAGGCGCAGGTAGAGCACACCGCGCTCAGGCTGGTTAACCAGGGTCAGCCCTTTGTCGCCGGCGGCGCCATGATTGCGCGCTTCGAACGTCGCCGTGATTCCCAGGACGCAACACATAAACGCCGGCATTTCGCGAGGCGTAATCTGGAGCGTCAGCTTCTCGGACCAGTCGAATTTTTCGCTGGATCCCTTGCGCCCGGCACCGTCCACCGCGAGCACGGTTTCCTGCGCCTGATTCAGCACCACCTCGAACTTCAGCGCGGCAGATCCGCCGTAAACGTGGAAGCCCTCGAACTGCTCGGCCACGGTCATTCCCCGGAAGCAGGGCTAGCTGCCCGGGGTGCCCTACCGGTGCCCCTTGAAGCCGGCTTCGAAGCCGCTTTGGCAAGCTGGCGCTCCAATGCTGCGATTCGAGTACTGCTGTCTTTCTGCACGCGCTCCAAGTAACGTTCCGCGGCTTCCCGGCCGGCGTCGGCCCGAGCAAGCTTGTCACCCAGGGCGCGATTCTCCACCCGCAGCTCTGCGAGGATCTCTAGATCCTGGGCGCGCGTGCGCTCCATTTCCTGGATTTGCCCCGCGGCGCTATCAGCCTCGGAGCGAGCGATGGCAAGCCGATTGCGCATTTCGCGGAGCTCGACCTGGGTATCAGCAAGGCGCTCCTCAGCTGCGGAAGCAGAACGCTGATGCTCTGCGCTCGCCGCTTCTACGGAAGCCTTCTGGGCGAGCGCCAGGCTCAGCTCAGCCTGGCTCTCGGCGAGCTGGTCCCGAGCTAGTTGCGCCTGCCCTTCTGCCTCGGCAAGCCGCTCGGCGAGACTGGCGTTCTCCTC
>CAUQPA010000641.1:0-2796 GCA_963519325.1 uncultured Pseudomonas sp.
GTTCTGGGTAATGGCGAGCCCCAGGCCGGTGCCGTCGGGACGGCCGCTGACCATGGGGTAGAAGATGGTTTCCTGCAGGTCCTGGGGGATGCCCGGACCGTTGTCGGTGATCTCCACCTTGCACACCAGGCGATGACGGTGGTGGCCGATGGTGAACTGGCGCAGGGTGCGGGTTCTCAGGGTGACCCGACCCAGGCGCAGCTCGTTCTGCTGGGAGATGGCCTGCATGGCGTTGCGCACGATGTTGAGCACCGCCTGGATCATCTGCTCGCGGTCGATCATCAGATCGGGAATGCTCGGATCGTAGTCGCGCACCAGGTTGATCAGCCCCTGGCTCTCCGCTTCCACCAGGCTGCAGACCCGTTCGAGGACCTCGTGGACGTTGGTGATGGCCAGCTTGGGCAGCTTGTTGGAGCCGAGCATGCGGTCGACCAGGTTCCGCAGCCGATCCGCTTCCTCGATGATGACGTTGGTGTAGTCCTTGAGCGCCTCTTCCGGCAGCTCGCGGGCCAACAGCTGCGCCGCGCCGCGGATACCGCCGAGGGGATTTTTGATCTCGTGGGCCAGGCCGCGCACCAGCAGCTTGGTGGTTTCCTGCTTGGACAGCTGCGCCTCTTCCTTGGTGATGCGCAGCAGGCGGTCGCGCGGATGGACCTCCAGCAGCAGCAGGGTGTTGTGGCGGTCGAGGATCGGCGTCACGGCGTAGTCCACCGTCAGGCTGTTGCCCGAGGTGGAGACCAGCAGGGCCTCGCGCTTGGTGAAGGGGTGGGCATGGTCCACCGCCTGGCGCAGCGCCTGCAGGGCTTCCGGCGATTCGGTGAAGAGTTCACTGATGAACTGGCCGTGGCTGCGCTGACCGCTGATGGCCAGCAGCATCTCCGCCGCTGGGTTCATGTACTCCAGGCGCAGCTCCGCGTCCAGCAGGATGACCGCGGTCGTGAGGTTGTCGAGCAGGAGTCGGTGGATGACGTCGGTAGGCATGAGAGGCCACAGCGCTATAGGGACGATAGGAAAATGCAAGAAGCAAACCAAGACGCCCCGAGTTAGGGCAGATAGCTGCAACGTGCACTAACAGCCGCCGCGCGACGCCGAAGGCTCCAGCGGATTTGTATCAAGATGGTGCGCGCGCGAAAAGCGCACCATTAGGGTGCGCTACAGGAAGGGTAGCCAGGATTTCTTGGCTTCGGGCGGTTTCATGTCCAGCGGACATTCCGGTCGTTTGCCCCAGTCCTGGCCCGCGCAGGGATGCGCCTGGCGCTTCTGCTCCAGAGAGGGGCGCCGCAGGTGGAAGGGTTGGGCCGGGGTGCGCTCCAGCACGCCGCCGTCGGCGGCGAGGATTTCCGCTACCAGGCTATGGGTGCCGCGGTCCAGGTTGCCAAGGGGGAACACCGGGCTGCGGCCGACGCCGGCTTCCTTGTCGTCGAGCAACAGCCGGTAGCTGTGACCCGGTTGCAGCTCCGGCTCGCTGACCAGGCTGACGATGAGCTGCCCCTGCTGATCGATCACCGTGGCGTCGGGTTCGGGGACCAGGATGCGCAGCATCTGGTAGCGGAAAGGCGCGGCCTTGGGCGTCTTCGCGACGGGCGCCGGCGGCGTCGGGCTCAGCTTGAGGGTCGGCTGGCCGCGCTGGTTGAGGTTGTTGGTGGTGGTCACCGGCACCTTGGTAGCCTTCACGCCCTTGGGGGGCTGGTCGGTGTAGACGCGGTTGCCTTCCTTGTCGACATAGCTGTAGACCGCCGCCTGTGCAGGCAGCAGCAGGCAGAGCAGTAGCAGGGCGAGCACGGGACGCATCAGCGGGCCGGGCTGTTGACGCTGATGCGTTGCACGGTGACGGTCTTGTCGGCGCTGGTCTGGATCACCTCGCCATTGCCGGACACCACCTGGGCGGCGAAGCGGTGCTCGCCGCGCTCCAGGTTGGCCACGCCGAAACGGGTGCTCTGGCCGGGATTGCCATAGGGCGCGCCGTCCACCAGCAGTTGCAGGTTCTGCCCGGGACCCAGCGCCGGCTCCACGGATACCCCCACCGAGAAGGTGCCGTTGTTGGCGCGGATGGCCTCGTCGTCGGGGACGTTGACCTCCAGGCGGCTGAAGGCCGGGCCAGCAGATGCCGTTGCTGCCGGGGCGCTGGGCGCCGTGGGGGCTGGGCGCGGATTGTCCACGGTGTTGGTCGGCGCCACCTGGACGGGCTTGGCGTTGGCCGAGGGCTGGTCGCTGAACACTGTGTTGCCTTCAGCATCGACCGACTTGTAGATCGCAGCCTGGGCGGAGCAGGCGAGGCAGAGCAGACAGCAGGCAAGCAGGCGAGGCATGGCGGGATCTCGGCCGGGCGATGGGGATCAAGGGTAGCAGGCGCGCCGGGTGCGCAGGTAGGCAGCTCGGCTTCTCCGCGGTGGCGTCGGTCGCGGCGGTTTTCCACGCGCAAAGAAAAGGCCTCCCGAAGGAGGCCTCTTTCATTACCGCAGCGGGATCAGACGCTGTAGTACAGGTCGTATTCCAGCGGATGCACGAAGGTACGGACCTTGATCTCTTCCTCGGACTTCAGCTCGATGTAGGCATCGATGAACTCGTCGGTGAAGACGCCGCCCTTGGTCAGGAACGCACGACCGGCGTCCAGGGCTTCCAGGGCTTCCTTCAGGCTGCCGCAGACCTGCGGGATCTTCTTGCCTTCTTCCGGCGGCAGATCGTACAGGTTCTTGTCGGCGGCATCGCCGGGGTGAATCTTGTTCTGGATGCCGTCCAGGCCAGCCATCAGCAGCGCGGCGAAGCACAGGTAGGGGTTGGCAGCCGGATCCGGGA
>CAUQPA010000642.1:0-2796 GCA_963519325.1 uncultured Pseudomonas sp.
CCTGGCGCAGCGCCGGTACCGAGGCGGTGAGTAATTCGGTGTAGGGATGCAGCGGCTGATGTTGCAGCGTGGCCGGGGTGCCCAGCTCCACCGGCTGGCCGGCATAGAGCACCAGCACCTCGTCGCACAGGCTGCGCACCGTGGAGATGTCGTGGCTGATGAACAGATAGGCCAGCCCCAGCTCGCGGCGCAGCTCCACCAGCAGGTCGAGGATGGCGGCGCCGACCACGGTGTCCAGCGCCGAGGTGACCTCGTCGCAGAGGATCAACTCGGGTTCGGCCGCCAGGGCCCGGGCCAGATTGACCCGCTGCTTCTGGCCACCGGACAGCTCGCCCGGACGCCGGTTGGCGAGGCTGGCCGGCAGCTGCACCCGGTCGAGCAACTCGCGCACCTTGCGCTGGCGGGTGGCCTTGTCGAAGGCATGGTAGGTTTCCAGCGGGCGCATCAGGATGCGCTCCACGCTATGGGCCGGATTCAGCGCCGTGTCGGCGTTCTGGTAGACCAGCTGCACGCGGCGGAACTGCTCGCGGGTACGACCGTCCAGGCCTGGCGGCAAGGGCTCGCCACCTAGATGCACGCTGCCTCGCGCGGGCGGCAGGAGGCCGGCGATCACCCGCGCCAGGGTCGACTTGCCGGAGCCAGACTCACCGATCACCCCCAGGGCCTGCCCCGGCGCGATGCTCAGATTGATGCCTTCCAGCACCCGATAGCGCGGCAGCCCCTCGGCATTCAGCGGGCCGTAGCCGGCGACCAGATCCTTCACTTCCAGCACGGGCGCCCGGGTCTCCACCGTGGGCAACCCACGCTCCGCCAGGGGCTCCGGCTGGGCCGCGGCCAGCAGGCTGCGGGTATAGGGATGCCTAGCACTGGCCAGCAGGCGCTCGGTACGACGGTTCTCGTAGACCTCGCCGCCGTTGAGCACCAGGATGCGGTCGGCCATCTGGGCCACCACCGCCAGGTCGTGGGAAACATAGATGGCGGTCACGCCACGTTCGCGGACCACCTGCTTGAAGACCCGCAGCACCTCGATCTGGGTAGTGACGTCCAGCGCCGTGGTGGGTTCGTCGAGGATCACCAGGGTCGGATCGGTGATCAGCGCCATGGCGGCCATCAGCCGTTGTAGCTGGCCGCCGGACACCTGGTGCGGATAACGCTCGCCGATGTGTTCAGGGTCCGGCAGCGCCAGTTCGCGGAACAGCTCCAAGGCCCGCGCCTCGGCGTCGCGCCGGGTCAGCACGCCGTGGATCAGGGCGCTCTCGATGATCTGTTCCATCAAGCGGCGCGACGGATTGAAGGCCGCCGCCGCGCTCTGGGCGATATAGGCCACCGTCCGGCCGCGCAGCTTTCGCAGGCCCGCCGCGTCCAGCTCCAGCACCTCGGTGTCGCCCACCCGGATCGAGCCGCCGGCGAGCCGGCAACCGGCGCGGACGTAGCCGAGCAGCGACAGCGCTATGGTGGTCTTGCCCGAACCGGACTCGCCGATCAGCGCCAGCACCTCGCCCTTGGCCAGGCTGAAGCCGACCTCCTTGAAGATGAGGGTTTCACTGCCATCCTCGGCCTGGGCGACCACGCGCAGGTCCTTGACCTCTACCAGCGTATGCATCTCAGCCATCTCAGCGCCCTCCCCGGCGCCGCGCGCCGAACCGGTCGATGAGCAGATTGACGCCCACGGTCAGGGTACCGATGGCCAGGGCCGGCATCAGCACCGCCGGGGCGCCGTCAGCCAGGCCACCGATGTTTTCCCGCACCAGCGAACCCAGGTCGGCATTGGGCGGTTGCACGCCGAGGCCAAGGAAGCTCATGCCACTGAGCAGCAGCACGATGTAGACGAATCTCAGGCCCAGGTCGGTGAGCAGCGGCAGGCGCATGTTGGGCAGCATCTCCACCAGGGCGATGTACAGCTTGCCCTCACCACGGGTGCGGGCCACCTGGACGTATTCCAGCTCGGTGAGGTTCATCGCCAGGCTGCGGGCGATGCGATAGCAGCCCGGGGCGTAGCCCACCACCGCCATGACCACCAGCAGCGGCACCGAGGAACCGAAGGCTGAGACCATCACCAGCGCCAGCATCTTGCTCGGCAGGGAGATCAGCGCATCGATCAGCCGCGACAGGGGCTCATCCACCCAGCGCCCCGACAGCGCCGCCAGCAGGCCGAGCCCGGTGCCCAGGGCACAGGACAGCACCGCGGCGATCAACGCCAGGCCCACGGTGAAGCGGGCACCGTCGAGGATGCGGCTGAGCACGTCACGGCCCAGGTAATCGGTGCCCAGGGGATGGGCGGCGCTGTAGCTGGCCAGCACCGCGCCGTCGCCCAGGGCACCCGGATCGTAGGGCGCGAGCCAGACGCCGAACACGGCGATGAATAGCCAGAAGGCCACCAGGAAGCCGCCGAGCAGGCCGGTCAGGGACCAGCGTGCGGGACGGCGGGTACGGGGCGGCGACAACTGGGCGTCGAGCGTCTTGCCGTCCACCGGCAGGACGGCGGCGCTGCGCACGGGCGTCACGGGTCGGGTCATAGCGTTCTCAGCCTCGGGTTGGACAGGATGGCGCAGAGGTCCGCCAGGGTCATGAGCACCAGATAGGCGCTGCAGAACAGCATGGCGCAGGCCTGGATCAGCGGCAGATCGCGACTGGCGACGCCGTCCACCATCAGCTGGGCGATGCCGGGATAGTTGAAGATGGTCTCGACGATCACCACCCCACCCATCAGGTAGGAAAGGCTCAGGGCCACGGCGTTGGCGATGGGCCCCACGGCATTGGGCAGGGCATGGCGCAACACGGCGCGCACCGGGCCGA
>CAUQPA010000643.1:0-2788 GCA_963519325.1 uncultured Pseudomonas sp.
CCTTTGCGAGCGAGTTCGCCAATGTCCTGCCGAACAATTGGGCGTCCAGACGTGGGCCTTTCGTGACGAACGTCATCTCGAATTGTTCTTTCGCTACCGTGCCCGTAACTTTCCCGAGTTACTCACAGCGGAAGAGGGCGCGCGTTGGCGGGAATTCTGTCGGCTACGACTCTTGAAGGAAGAAGGACAAGGCCAACTGACCTGCGGTCAATTCTTCACCCTGGCCGAACAGCTGCGGGGTGAAGTATCCAGTGATCTATTGCCCATTCTCGATGCCTGGTCCGCCCATGTTCGCGCCGTGATGCAGCGGTTGGAGAGTTCGGTCGAGAGTGCGACTTAACGTCGCGACAAATGGGGCGACAACTTTTTTGCTAGGAAACATTGCCAGGGATGGCAAGTTCCTTAAGAACGGCATCCAGACTTATGGGCCGTCGTCGCACAGCGCGAAGTGAGTCTTGTACCAATCCAGCCGCAGGCAGCTGCCAGCGAAAACCTAGGATCGAAAAGAGTAGCGCCAGTGGCCCAGCACTCCGCTGTTACAGGGCGGTGAGCCGCGGGCTGCACGCCAGGGAGGCGAAAAAAACGCCGGCGAACCGGCGTATTTAGATCAGTCCAGCAGGGTCGCCCAGGACTCTACGTCGTCCGAGCCCCACTTGGCCTTCCACTCTTTCAGGGTCTTGTGATTGCCACCCTTGGTTTCAATCACTTCGCCGTTGTGCGGGTTCTTGTACTGCTTGACCTTGCGCGCACGCTTGGGGGTGCTGGCAGTATTGGCCTTGGTGGTACGAGCCTGGCGTGCGGGCTTGGCTTCGCCATCGAGAATGCCAATGATGTCACGCAGCGACTTCTGATACTCACCCATCAAGGAACGGAGTTTCTTTTCGAACTCCAGTTCGCGTTGCAGTTTGTCATCCTGCTGCAGCGACTTCAGGCGCTCCTGCAGTTCCTTGATGGCTTCTTCGGTCTGGCGATATTCATTGATGAGCGACATGGCTGGCCTTTGTTTGCTGCTGATGCAGAGATGAAAGTGCCTGTATCATAGGTTGACTATCGGGATAAGTAAACTAGGCGGGCACCGCTGAATAATTAACAGACCAACTGTTTCTTGGTGGGACTTTCGCCGCAAACCTTAACTTTCGTTGCGGCGTTGGCGGAACTTCGCACAGCGCGATTGTTTTACCGCTCCGCTTCCACGACCGGATCCTTCAGCCACGCTGCCCGTGCACCGCTCGACGCTGCCTGCGACTGCGCCTAGAATGCAGCCCCTTTTCGTTCGAGGTTGTGCTATGCAAACGTTTCGTCTGGTGATCGCCTGTCCGGACGGGGTAGGTATCGTGGCCAAGGTCAGCAACTTCCTGGCGACCTATAACGGCTGGATAACCGAAGCGAGCCACCATTCGGATACGGAGAGTGGCTGGTTCTTCATGCGCCACGAGATCCGCGCCGACTCCCTGCCGTTCGACCTCGCGGGCTTCCGCCAGGCCTTCGCGCCCATCGCGCGGGAGTTTTCCATGCAGTGGCGGATCACCGATTCGGCCCAGCGCAAGCGCGTGGTGCTCATGGCCAGTCGCGAATCCCATTGCCTGGCCGATCTGCTGCACCGCTGGCACAGCGGCGAGCTGGATTGCGAGATTCCCTGCGTCATCTCCAACCACGACACCCTGCGCAGCATGGTCGAGTGGCATGGCATTCCCTTCTTCCACGTACCGGTCGATCCGGCCGACAAGCAGCCGGCCTTCGACGAGGTGTCGCGGCTGATTGACCTGCACCAGGCGGACACCGTGGTGCTGGCGCGCTACATGCAGATCCTGCCGCCCGATCTCTGCGCCCGCTACGCCCACCAGGTGATCAACATCCACCACAGCTTCCTGCCGTCCTTCGTCGGGGCCAAGCCCTATCACCAGGCGGCCCAGCGGGGCGTCAAGCTGATCGGTGCCACCTGCCACTACGTGACCGAGGAGCTGGATGCCGGCCCCATCATCGAGCAGGACGTGGAGCGCGTCAGCCACAGGGACAACGTCGAGGACATGGTCCGCCTCGGCAAGGACGTCGAGAAGATGGTGCTGTCGCGTGGTCTGAGATACCACCTGCAAGAGCGGGTCATGGTCCATGGCAACAAGACCGTCATCTTCGACTGACCGCGACGCCCCGGCGGTACCTGGTACCGCCGAGGCGCCACCGCGCCTGGGCGAGGGCTGCCTGGCCCGCTATGACCTGCAGGGCCTCGCCGCCGAAAGCGGCGCCGATTTCAGCGCGGCCGCGGAGCTGTGGCATCGGTTGCAGACGGCAGCGGACCCCGCCGCTGCGCCGGACGAGGGCGAAGCGGCGGCTGCCGTTCAGTCGTCCTGAGCGACGGACTCGGCGCTGGTCTTGGCCTTGAGGTCGGCGATCTTGCGGACTTCCGACGCGAACACCTCGTCCTGCACGGTAGGACGTTTCTTCCAGGGTTTGCGATCGGGCTTGGGCTGGGCGGCGTAGGTGACGATTTCGCCACCGTATACATCCTGATAGCGCTGGGCCTGGCGTTCCAGTTCAGCGCGAAGTTGGTCTTTGGTCACGGGTTCGATCTTGTTCGAGTGTCGCGAGGGGCGAGCGGTCGCCAGGACCGCTCGCAGCCGGTGCGCCCAAGGGCGCGGCTGCGGAGTCTAGCCGCCGCGCGGCCCTTTGCCTATCCCGCTCAATCGAGGATCCGCATCGACAGGTCGATGGCCTTGACGTCCTTGGTCAGGGTGCCGATGGAGATGTAGTCGACCCCGGTCTGGGCGATACCCAGCAGGGTGTCTTCGTT
>CAUQPA010000644.1:0-2777 GCA_963519325.1 uncultured Pseudomonas sp.
GACCAACACCCTGCGGTTGCTGATCAATAGCCCCAGCGAGAAGGCGGCCGCCTTCGAGGAATGGCTACGCGACGACTGTCTCAAGCTGTTCTGCTGCCGCATCGTGCCCGCCCAGGAGGGGCAGGTGCGGGTCGATAGCAAGCCGTTGGCTCGGCTGCGCTGGCGGGACCAGTACTGGGTCAAGCAGGCCGATGTCGCCGCGGCGCTCGGGCCGCGCCTGCGTTTCTGAGCGACCGGCTGCAAGCCGTGGTGCGGAGGCTGGTGGGCCGATCGCCAGCCTTCACCCGCGTACCACCAGCCGCGCGGGCCGTGGCCCTAGCCGCTGCGCAACGCCTTCCGCTCGGGCCCACGCCTATCAAGATCCGGGCGCTTCGGCCGATAAACCCGAGGATCGCCGCCGCTGATCCAGGGGATTTCGCGGCTCCTGGCTATCACCGCCTATCATCCCGCAAGCGAAGCGGCCGATCAGGATAAACTGGTGACCCTTGCCAGACCCACGGGCCTGGGCGGCGTCCGCCCCCGCTACAGCACGCCCGACCTTCAACACCCGTCACCAAGGTTCGTCTCACCCATGGCACTCGATGCCCCTACCATGCTGATCCTCACCATCGCCCTGGCGGCCGCGGCGGCGGGCTATCTGGCCATCGAGTGGCGGTCGGTACGCGAGTCGGCGCTGCTGTACTGGAGCGCCGGTTTCGCGCTGATCAGCCTGGGCTGCATCCTCGCCCTGCTGCGCAGCCAGGGGCTGCTGCTGGTGGGCATCTGGTACGCCAATGGCCAGTTGATCCTGGTGCATGGCCTCTTCCTCATCGGCGTGGCGCGCTTCGTCGGGCACCGCCTGAGCCTGGGCTGGTGGGCCTTCGCCGTCATCTGGCTGGGGCTGTTGCTACTGCCCAGCGAGCCCTGGTGGTCCAAGGTGATGCTGGTGGTGCAGTCGCTGCTGATCGGCATCCTGGCGGTGCGGGCGGGCCTGCTGCTGCGCCGGCGCAACGCGGGTGAGCGGCAACTGCACGTCGTGCTGCTGGTCCACGGGTTGTTCTACTTCGCCAAGATGATCCCGCCGCTCACCCCGGGCACCCTGATCGACCTGACGGTGTACCGCGGCGCCATCATCCAGATTTCGCTGGTGGAAGGAGTGGTCGCCGTGATGCTGATCGCCCTGTCCATGACCGGCACGGTGCGTTATCGGCGCGAGCAGCACATCGAGCGCCTGGCCGGCAGCGATCCCCTCACCGGGCTCTACAACCGCCGCGCCCTGGAAGCGGAGGCCCCGCGCCTGCTGCTCCAGACCACCGCGGAGCGTCCGGGTGCCTTGCTGCTCATCGATCTGGACAACTTCAAGCTGGTCAACGACCTGCATGGCCACGCCGCCGGCGACGGCCTGCTGATCTCCCTCAGCGACCTGCTGCGCACCACCCTGCCCCACCAGGCCCTGGCGGCGCGGTTGGGGGGTGACGAATTCGTCGTCCTGCTGGGCGAGGCGACCCAGTTCGAGGTCGTGCGCCTGGCCGAAACCCTGCGCCAGCGTTTCAACCAGCTGGCAGCGCAACGCCTGAACACACCCGAACCAGTCACCCTGAGCCTGGGCGCCGTGCTGTTCGACCGGCCGCCGGCGAGTCTGGCAGCCTTGCTGGAGCAAGGCGACAGCGCCCTGTACGAGGCCAAGCGCGGCGGGCGCGATGGACTCCGGGTGAGCCTGGGGTGATGGGCTGCCGCGGGATTATGGCTTAGGCTCGGGGGATCGCCTGAGCGGAGCCGCCATGCCCATCGCCATCGAATCGCCCGACCAACCCGAGGTGATCGCCCTGATCGCCGAACTGGATGCCTACCAGGATCTCCTCTATCCACCGGAAAGTCGCCACGCCCTGGACCTCGCCTCGCTGAAGCAACCGAACGTGCTGTTCATGGTTGCCCGCGATGACGGCGGCAGTGCCCTGGGCTGTGGCGCCATGGTGTTGCTTGAGGGCTATGGTGAGATCAAGCGGATGTATGTGAGCCCCAGGGGTCGTGGACAGGGGCTGGGCGGCCGCCTATTGGCGGAGTTGGAACATGAGGCGGTAGCCCGTGGGTGCGAGCTCGCACGCCTTGAAACGGGGCCTTATCAGCCGGAAGCCTTGAGGCTTTATGCGGCGGCGGGCTATGGGCGGCGCGGCCCCTTCGGCGCCTATCGGGATGATCCGTTGAGCGTGTTCATGGAGAAGCGACTGGCAAGGTAGGGTGGACAACGCGAAGCTTGTCCACGCGAGACCTTTGGAATCGTGCGTTGGTGGCGCCAGTGGAAAAGGCTGCGCCGTTTTCCACGCTACGGGCCGAACTCCGTTAGCAAGAACTCCACGAAGCTCCTCACCGTCACCGAGCGCCATCTCGTCTGGGGATAGAGTGCGGTCAGGGGGCGGGTGAGTTCCTGGCCCTGGAAGAGGCGGACCAGATTGCCGGCGGCGACGTCGTCCTGCAGCAGGAAGGCGGGCTGGAGGATGATGCCGAGGCCTTGCAGGGCGGCGAGGCGCAGGGCGGGACCGTTGCTGAGGTGCAGGCGGCCGGCAGGCAGCGGGCCAAAGGTGGTGCCGGTCTGGGCGCGCCACTGGCTCAGGGCGCGAGGGTCCATACCGAGGCAGTCGTGGGCCTCCAGATCGGCCAGTCGCTCGGGGGTGCCGCGCTGGGCGAGATAGCCGGGCGCGGCGCAGCACCACATCACATAGGGCGCCAGGGGTCGCGCCACCAGGGAGGAGTCGGCCAGTTCGCCGATGCGGATGGCGATGTCGATGCCCTCCTCCACC
>CAUQPA010000645.1:0-2765 GCA_963519325.1 uncultured Pseudomonas sp.
TTCCCGCCCCGCTCGGCCTGGGCAAGGTGGAATTGGCCGACGGCAGCTGGGAAACCGGCTTCATCTGCGAGCCCTATGGCCTGGCGGGGGCCGAGGACATCACCGCCCACGGCGGCTGGCGTGCCTGGCTGGCGGCGGGTAACGGCAGCTAGCACACGCCTGAGGGTCGTCTAATCGAGAGCGCGGACCTGCAATCCTGAGCCCCGCTCTTCCGCCAATAGGCGCTGGGCCTGAGGCCGCTCCAGCAGAAAAGCGGCCACCGCTGGCTCCAGCACCCGTCGCAGGCGCCGGACCAGATCGCGGGCGCCGAAGCGGGCGTCATGCCCCTGGCAGAGCAAGGCCCTGGCGCCCTCATCCAGCTCCAGGCTGCGCCCGCGGCGGCCCAGGCGCTGGTTGAGCTTGGCCAGTTCGATATCGAGCAGGCCGGGCAGCCAGTCATGCTCGAGGCGCTGGAAGGCCAGGATCCGATCGATGCGATTGAGGAACTCCGGGTCGAAGTGGTCGTGCAGCGCGTCCTCCAGCACGCGATCTTGTTCATGAGGCAGCAGGTTGAGCCAGCGCCGCCAGCCGTGCTCGAAGCGGGTGCGATAGGCCTGCACAGCGCGGGCGCCTAGGTTGCTGGTCATGAAGATGAGGCTGTTGCGGAAGTCGAGGCGCTTGCTGCCGGCGCTGAGCACCAGTTGGCCGCTATCGAGCACGTTCAGCAGGGTGCGGATGACCTGGCGATCGGCCTTCTCCAGCTCGTCGAACAGCACGATGCCGGGGCGGCCGTAGCTGCCGGCGATGGCCTCGGCATCGAACAGGGTGGTGCCTTCCTTGCTGCCCACGTAGCCGGGTGGCGCCCCGGCCAGGGCCGCCGCGTAGTGTTCCTGGGCCAGGGTGTTCATGTCGATGCGGCAGAGGGCGTCCGGGCGGCCATGGATGGCCTGGGCCAGCAGCCGCACGATCTCCGTCTTGCCGACGCCGGTGGGGCCGATGAACAGGCTGACGCCGAGCGGCCGCTCTGGATCGCCGAGGTCGGCCTTGACCACCTTCAGCAGCGCCTCTACCTGGTCGAGCACGGCATCCTGGCCGAGGATGCGCCCCCGCAGCAGCGCCATCACCGCCGCCGGCTCGAAGAGAAAGCGCGAGGGCAGTGGCGCCTGGCCCTCGGGTGCCAGCTGGCTGCGGTTGTGCTCCAACAGGTCATTGACGAATGGCATGCTCCCTCCCCGCGCGGCCTACTTCAGCCCAGCTGGCGTTCCTGACCCGGATGGGGCAGTTCGCCCACCGGGCAGTCCGCCACCCCGATGGTGGAGCGGGTCATGCGCTCGACGTCCGCCTGGGCCTTCTGCGCATCCAGCACCCAGGTGCGGTAGAAGTCGAACGGGCAATCGGCCACGCCCTTGTCGCCATCGCCGGAGTTGTAGACGCCGGTGTAGCCGCGGTGCAGCAACTTGAACAGGTGGTTCTGCGACTGGTCGTTGGCGCGGGCGTCGCGGATCTGCGAGACCGATAGCTGGGCATACTGGATGCCCATCTCCTCCTCGCCGCATTCGCCCAGGGTGCGGCCGTCGAAGCCGATCAGCGCCGAGTGGCCGAAATAGCTGTACACCCCGTCGAAGCCGGCGGCGTTGGCCACCGCCACGTAGCAGTTGTTGGCCCAGGCCATGGTCTTGGCCATCAGCACCTGCTGTTCCTTGGCCGGATACATGTAGCCCTGGCAGCGCACGATCAGCTCGGCGCCCTTCATCGCGCAGTCGCGCCAGATCTCCGGGTAGTTGCCGTCGTCGCAGATGATCAGGCTGATCTTCAGGCCCTTGGGGCCTTCGCTGACATAGGTGCGGTCGCCGGGATACCAGCCCTCGATGGGGCACCAGGGAATGCACTTGCGGTACTTCTGCACGATCTCGCCCTGGTCATTGATCAGCAGCAGGGTGTTGTAGGGCGCCTTTTGTGGATGCTCCTCGTGGCGCTCGCCAGTGAGGGAAAAGATGCCCCAGGTCCTGGCCTCGCGGCAGGCGGCGGCGAAGATCGCCGTCTCCTCGCCGGGGATGGTCGCGGCGGTAGCCATCATCTCGTCGCGGTCATACATGATCCCCATGGTGCTGTATTCGGGAAACACCACCAGGTCCATGCCCGGCAGGCCAAGCTTCATGCCCTTGATCATCGCGGCGATCTGGCGGGCGTTGTCGAGGACCTCCGCCTTGGTATGCAGGCGCGGCATCCGGTAGTTGACGACAGCCACGCCGACGGTGTCGGGGCTGCTGGAGATATCGCCGTGGCGCATCGGGTTGCTCCTTCGGAAGGGATGAAGCGGAGATCAGTGGCTGATCATCCAGGGCCGGGTCGACGGACTGGTCTTCAGCCCATGGGGATTGGCCTTGCTGCGCGCCACCGGCTTGCTCGGCGCACAGCAGCTGCAGCCGGCACCATGGCTGCGCCTGGCCTTGTATTCCTCTAGCGACTGGGGCGCGTGGCGCGCGCGTTCGTTGGTCTCATGGGCGCGGCGCTGGCCGCCCGCCAGGGTCGCGAGACCCGGCGCGCTGAGGATCACCCGCGGGCTGGGCGTCGCGCAGGCGGGACAGCTGCAGGGATCGTCACGCTGGGCCATGGGCCGCAGCAGGGTGAAGTCACCGCAGTGCGGGCAGTCGTATTCGTAGATCGGCATGGCGAACTCCTGGCGGGCGGGCCGCTACTTGTCGTAGGCGATGGGCATGTCGATGCTGCCGCCCAGGTAGCGGGTCGGGCCGGCGGCGCTGGGGTTGATGTCGAATTCGAAGATG
>CAUQPA010000646.1:0-2759 GCA_963519325.1 uncultured Pseudomonas sp.
TGAGGGTAGCGGGCTAGGTGGTAGCCGTCCGATCCTTCGCGCAGCTTGATCGTCACCTTTCGCTCGCCGCTCCAGGGCATCCGCACAGACCGTGTTCCCGGCCGTAGGCGCGTTCCAGGACGCGCTTCCAGGCCGCGGCGTACTGAGGATCCGTTTGGAACTCAGGGGAGTATGACTTCCCGCCCAGGGTGATCCGATAGCGGTTGTAGAGCATAGGCGTAGGCCTCCAAGCCAAGGTGGTAGCTATCTCCTCACCGCGGCCCGATAGCGAGTGTCGCCGGCCAGCCGCGCTGAGGGAGAGATCCCTGTCAGTACAGCACGGCAGCGGCCTAGGCAAACGCCGGATTGACCTCGCCTTGGGCGTGAACTCCTCAGTTCTCGCTGGCGACCAACAGTGACGCTAGTCCCGGTACTGAAGCCCGACCGCGGATCGGCAGTTGCGATGCTCCAGGCTGCCAGCCTTGTACGGCCAGCAGGCGCGGTCCTTCATGCTTGGCGTCTGGCGCACCACCGTGACCTTCGTCGGCTGCGGGGGCGCCTCTTCTGGCGCCAGGCTTCGAGGGGCTTCGCTGAAGCTCACTACGTTATCGGCCCCTCGTGGCGTGAAGTTTCGGTCGTTGAAGACGGTCTGCTTGCCGACCGCCACTGCCGGCGGCTGGACGTTCGAGGGTGGGGTCGCCGCGGCTGACGCATTTCCTTCCACGGGTGAAGGCGTAACGCGGCGGACCGTGCCGCGGACGGTATCGACCGGCTCTGGGGCAGGATGAGCTGCAGCCTCGGCGCGAAGGGCGGGGCGGTCAGTAGCTACGGATGTCGATGGACCTGGCAGCGCCCGGCTGGCCAGCTCCAGGGCAGCGAATGTCGCGAGGCCGCCGACGGCAAGGCACACGACTAAAGCGACCGGCCGCGCCCTACGCGGCTTCTGCACCAGCCAGTCAGGCGCATCATCAGGCTCAGCACTCATTGCCATGTTCAAAAGTCCTTTTTCCTTTGCATCCAGGGCGGCCCCGGCGGTGTCACTCTGCTACTGGTGCCAGGGTAAACGCAGCTGGCGCCCAGACCTGGCCCTCCTTCGATGTGCGGTCCCTGACAAGCGATAAGGTGCCCGGTGTTTGCGTTTTCCAGAAGGCCGCTAGCCTAGGAGGCGATTCCATCAGTATTGAGCGAGCGCAAGATGAACAGGCACCCCAAAGTCCTACAGGAACTGTATGCGGAGCGGGAGCGTGCGGTTGCCGCCTTGGGCGACGGAGAGCAGATTACCGCCGCAGATCTCGAAGGACTGGATTACTTGGGCCGGTTCAAGGTGGCCAACGAGCACTGGCACCTGTGTGACGCGTCTGCGCGGAGCGCGCTGCTCGGTGACACCCATCATTTCGTCGCTTCCTGCGCACGCCTTCAGGAGTCGAACTGATGGATCACACCACACGGATCGCATTCCTCACCGAGTTACGAGACCTCCTCCAGCGATACGACGCGGAGATTTCCATCGACTATGACGACTCTAGCGATTTCCATGGAGTCACCGGTGAAGCCATGAGTGTCAGCATGGGCAAAGCTGACCGGTTTCACGGTCGCCCGACTTTCACGCTGGGGGAGGGATGGGGGATAGAACCCGACAGCTTGTCCCGACTGTTGGAATCCTCCGAGTGAGCATGATCCCGGAGCTGTGGAGTGCTCGACCAGCACCGTCAATCGGTGTTGGGTACCAACGGCCTGAATCAGTCCTTCCAGAGATATTTTTTGCGCCAGCCGGGATAGATTTCCTTCGTCAGGCAGTCGTCCTGAACGAACACCTGAGCACGTAGGTCGGCGTTCCTCTCGGCAATTTCCAGCAAGTCACGTGGAGCGCCATCTGCCTCTCGATAGATGGGAGGGTAGCCGTTTCGGGTCAGGATGTAGGTAGCCATAGCTTTGCCTTTCGTTGGTTCATAGGAGGGAGCTCAATAGCGGCCGCAGGGTATGTAGCTGGGGCGCCTCGTCAAGGGGAACGTGCTCAAGCTCAATTTGTGAGTAGCTGGGAGCAGCAGCCGGCGACCTGCGCGGCTAGCATCGAGCCGCAGCCGGTACCGAGTTGCATTTTTCAAATGCTCGATAGCGTGGAACGGATCTCCCACAACTCGCGAGGCATTCGGAACATGGCTACCCAGAAACACTTCGACGCCGCGGCCGAGCGGCTGCTTGGCAAAACGGCCTACCAGGGCCTGCTCGCGTCAGGTTATTCGCGGCCGGACTTCTGCCGCGAAATCGCGCAGCTGGCGTTCATCGGTCATCTACCCGACTCGGCAAGCACACAGGACGATCTCGTGCTGATCCGCCAGGTCGCTGAGCGGCTGTGGAAAGGCGCCGGTGTTACTGGACTGGACGAGTAGGAGGCCTGGCAATGGACGACATCAAGAAAGCGGAGAGAAAGCGCTTCGAAACGGCCACCCAGCAGGCGGACTGGAACGCTGTGGTGCAGGGCAACCCCACCAACACGGTGCCGGTCTGGATCTACTCGGTCAATCCGGAGCACGGCGCCCGGTTGGTCACGCAGCTCTCGGTCGAGGGCTACCGCGCCGCATGCCAGCGCGGCGGACTGCCGCTGCCAAAGGGCATCCAGGCGTGGGACGTGCTGCAATACGCCCTGACCGGCTACGAGGCGGCGAAGGATCACGCGGCGCGCCTGGCGCTGCACGAGGAACTCGCTGGCGCCCTGCTCACCTACGCCAGCCACACCAAGACCTGGGGCATGCTTCCCCCGGTAGGCCAGGTGCAGGGCA
>CAUQPA010000647.1:0-2749 GCA_963519325.1 uncultured Pseudomonas sp.
GTCACCGGCAGGGCGTCCGTCGGACCCGCGCCGAAGGGGGTGTCGGCGATGCCCTGGCGCAGTCGTTCGGCCAGCGCCAGGGCGTCGGTGGGGTGCTTGACGTCGGCCAGGACGGCGAACTCCTCTCCGCCGATGCGGGCCAGGCGATCGCCCTGGCGCAGCAGGCTGCCGCAGCGCTGTGCCAGTTGTTGCAGCAGCAGATCGCCGGTGGCATGGCCGTAGGTGTCGTTGATGCGCTTGAAGTGATCGATGTCGAAGGCGATGGCCGCCAGGTAGTGCGGGGTCTCGGCCATGCCCTGGGCCAACTGGCGCTCGAAGGCGCGGCGGTTGGCCAAGCCGGTCAGATAGTCGGTTTCCGCCCGGGTCGCCAGCTCGGCGATGAGCGCATCGCGCTCCTGGCGCAGCTGGTCGGCCTGTTGCAGTTCGTGTTCCAGCTGTTCGAAGGCGGCGAACAGGCTGCGCGGGTCGTCCGCGGTCCTGGCTTCGGCCGGCCGATGCAGCCGACTGAGGCTGAGCAGGCGCTGGGTGTTGGCCAGCAGTGGGGTGAGCAGGCGCCGCTTGAGCAGCAGCAGCCCGGTACCCAGCGCCAGCAGGATGCCCAGCGCGGCGGCGAGGGTCAGCAGCAGGCGCAGCCGGGCTTCGCCGGCCAGGCGCTCGACTTCGCCGCCGGACAGACGCAGTGCGGTATCACGCAGGTCGAGGATGCTGGCCATGGTCGGTACGTAGCCGCTGGCGAAGGCGGCGGCGCTGGGCGCGGTGCCGGCGGCCAGCGCCGCGAGCGTCTGGCGATAGCCCGCGAGACCGCCGCCCAGATAGCTTTCCTGCACCTGCAGGAAGCGGATGCGCTCGGGGCTGCCGGGTTCCAGGTCCAGGTTACCGCGCAGCAGGTCCACCAGCTGGCTGATGCGCCCCTGGGTCTGCTGGAGCTGGACCTGCTCGGCGGCGCTGGGCGGTCGTCCCGCCTGCAGGGCGGGAGTCAGCAGGGAGCCCAGGCGTCCCGCGGTGTCGCGCAGCCGCGCGGCGAGCTTGGCGTTCACCAGGCAGATGGCGATCGCCGGCGTGCGCCGGACCAGATCGTGCAGCGTCAGGTCGGCGGCGACGAGGTTGTCATCGAAGGCGTGGAACATACCCTCGACGGCGGCGGCGATGGCGCGCTCGTCCGCTTTGCCAGCGGCTTGCAGCACCAGGTCCACCTGGCTGCGGGCCTGCTGCAGGCTGCGATAGCCGCTTTCGGTCTGGGCGAGGGTCACGCTGCACTGCCGGCAGTCCTGCAGCAAGGCCTGCAGGCGGGAAAAGCGCTCATCGCTCAGGGCGCGTGCCCGGAGCAGTTGCTGGGGATCGCCCTCGCGTCCGCCGAGCATGGCATTGGTCGGTCCTCGTTCGCCGGAGACGGCTTCCATCAGGCGCAGTGCCTCCTGGTACACCGGCAGCTGGTCGCGGGTCAGTGTCAGGTTGGCCGAACTCTCATAGGCGTGATGGACGATCAGGGCCATACCGCAGGCAGTGGCGAGCGAGGTCAGCACCAGCAGGACGTTGGTCAGCCGGGTGAGGTGAGCGGTCAGTTGGAAACGGCCAGACATCGATCGGCACCGGACGAAACTTGCCCACTGGGCAGCGAAGGGAATGGCCGGGACAGGCGCAGCGTGGGCGGAATTCTAAGGGCAGGGGTGACGGGTGAACCACGGAAAAGCGGCGGAAGGGCGGGTGTCGAGGAGCGAACGGTCGCGGCTGGCGCGGGGCGTTGCGCGCGCGGCTTTCGCCCGCTTGGCCGTCATCTGCGGCCAAGGTATCCGTGCGGACAAGAAGACTGGCCCTTTGCCGGCACAACGTCGGCAAACGTGAGGCTAAAGAGGGCATTCAGGTGGCGAAATAGGCCGTTCGGGCGAAAAGCGATTTGCCAGTATTGCTCCACCGACCAAGCGGCACTAAGACTTTGGATATAGGGAAATTTGACGACGTTAAATTGACCTGGCTGGCGTCCTGGCGGTTACGGGGCGCCTTCGTCGAGCAGTGGACGTTGTTCGTAGTATCCACAGGCATTTGCCCGCCAGCCCTCCCAGGCAAGAACGCTGGTCGGTGTCACCGGAAGGACATCGAGTCGAGCCGAGGACCTAGTCCTCCTGAACGGGAATCCTCATCCCTTGGGATGAATCGATTCCGCTTGGTTTTCCCGTTGCCATCGGTGATCTCATGACTTCCGCTACCGCCGCTCTCTCCGTTTCCCGGCCGCGCCTGCTCGGTGCCGCGCTTCTGTCCCTCGCCCTCGCCGCGCCCGTGCAGGCGGGTGTCGACCTGGTCGGCATCAATCTCTCCGGCGCCGGTTTCGCCCCCCAGGTGCTGCCGGGGGTCAACGGTACTCACTACATTTTCCCCAGCGAGGCGCATTTCCAGCAGTGGAAGGCGCGCGGGGTGACCTTCGTGCGGTTCCCGATCATCTGGGAGCGGCTGCAGCCGACGCTGAACGGCAACCTGGACAGCACCTATGCGGCGCTGATCGACCAGAGCTTCGCCTATGCCGCCAAGTACGGCGTGAAGATGGTGCTGGATCTGCACAACTACATGAGGTACCGCGGCAACATCATAGGTACCAGCAGCGTGCCCTACAGCGCCTACCAGAACGTCATGACCCGCATCGCCACGCGCTGGAGCGGGCAGTCCGCGCTCTACGGCTACGACATCATGAACGAGCCGCACGATGCGCTGGCCTATTGGCCCACCGCGGCGCAATACGGCATCAACGGGGTACGGG
>CAUQPA010000648.1:0-2741 GCA_963519325.1 uncultured Pseudomonas sp.
GCTCTTGCGCGGTGATCCGAAAGCTCTGCCGCGCCGGCCAGGGCGCGCAGGGCGCCCTGGCCGGTGTCGTCATTTAGACGGCGGGGCGGGGGGGTTCTGCTTTGGGCCGAAGCCACCGCCGGGCGGAGATCCACGCCGGCGCCTCGAACAGTCCGTTGATGCCGCGGGCTTCCAGCAGCTTGGCGACGGCGATCGGCACCAGCAGGCCGAAGGCGCAACCGGCGACGATGTGCAGCAGGCCGTCGTTGATGTGCAGGCCCTTGCTCAGGATGATGCGGGCACCACTGCCGGAGAGTACGTGCATGACGTAGATGGGCATGGACAGCGCGCCCAGGGTCAGCACCCACTGCAGCGGCCGCTGCGCCAGCACCATGCAGGTGCTGCTGACGAAGATGATGCCGTTCAGCGCCAGCACCAGGGTGGCCAGGCCACGATCGGTGTAGACCAGCCCCAGCAGGCCGTGGAACCAGTATTCGAGGATGACGAACAGCAGCCCCGAGCCGAGCATCACGCGGCTGGCCTGTTCCTCGATGGCCTGCTTGAAGTTGTTGAACCAGACGCCGAAGGCGAAGAAGACGAAGTTCTGCGCGGTGAAGGTGAAGAAGAAGTCTTCCGGACCGGCGTTCTGGAACAGATAGACCAGGGCGCCGAAGGCGAACACGGCGAAGAAGGCCAGCGGCTTGGCCCAGCGGTAGGCGAGCATGGCCAGGCAGAAGACCAGGAACAGCGCATAGAGGAACCAGAATTGCTGACGTGGCTCCCAGAACGTCAGTACCTCGCTGAAGCTCACGCCGCCGTTGGTGTAGCGCGACATCAGCGCCTCCACCGAACCCTGCAGCAACGACCAGACCAGGAAGGGATAGACGATGGTGTCGATCTTGTTCACCAGCAGGCCGCCGGTGCCACGCTTGACGAAGGAGCTGTAGAAGAACAGACCGGACAGGAAGAAGAACAGCGGCATGTGGAAGCTGTAGATGACGCTGTCCACCAGGCCATGGAATTCGGCGTCCTGGAGGATGCCGGCGTTGAGCAGGCCGCGGACCACGTGG
Source organism: uncultured Pseudomonas sp. (assembly GCA_963519325.1). Classification (GTDB taxonomy): domain Bacteria; phylum Pseudomonadota; class Gammaproteobacteria; order Pseudomonadales; family Pseudomonadaceae; genus Chryseomonas. The sequence continues at coordinate 1,050 of CAUQPA010000648.1, forward strand.
CCGTAGACCACCAGCACGATGCCAATGGCCTTGGCATAGTCGACCCAGAGATTGCGAGTGTTCATTGAATGATCCTTTTCAAAAGAGAACCTGTGCAGCTGAAGCGGAACGCTGGGGACAAACGTAAGCGAGATCGCTGCGTCGCCAAGGCGCGCATCGCGACAGGTTCGATCATGGTAGGACTCCCGAGGGAACGACGTCCGTAAGTAGCTGGTTACAGGAAGGGGCTCCTTGCCCGCGTTCTGACCATGGCTATCTGCCATTGTTCATGGCTTGTTTCCGGCCATCCGTGAACGGGGCGACACTTTGGCCGCCCTGGAGGCAATTGTCCGACGAACTGTAAGCGAATGTTTAAAGAGACTCTTTGACGAACTGCAGCTGCTTCTCCTTGAGCAGCGGCTCGTAGCGGGGCGAGGTGTAGATCAGCAGGACCTGTTTCTTGCGGGCCGCCTGGGCGCTGAACTTGTACACCACGGTGTCGTGGTCGAAGGCCAGGTAGGCCTGGGCGTCATCGTCCTGGGTCAGTCGCTCGAAGGCCGCGGCCGAAGACTGGGAGGAGGGCTTGCCATACTTTTGCGTGAGTCCTTCGGCGATCAGGAAGGACTGGGCCAGGGGCGTGACGATGGACAGGCGCAGGAAGTGACCGTCGATGAAAAAGGCGCCGGCCTCCACCTTCTCGCCGGCGAAGGCCAGGTCGGTGCACTCGAAATACTCGACGCCGACCACGTCGATCTTGCGTGGCTGGAAGGTGCAGAGCTTTTTCGCCAGGAAGGCTTTTTGGTCGGTGCCGAAGGCGATGCCGGCATAGCCGTCGACCGCCTGGGCCAGGGCCGGGACGAGCGCCAGCAGCGCCACCAGGGGCGCAAGGAGGGGCGACAGGTAGGACCTGACGGTCATGGTGATCTGGATTCCCTTCACGAAGGCCCGGGGGCCCACTCAACCCGACGGATGCTAGAAGCTCCGCCGGGGCTTTGCCACCGCTGTCGGCGGCTTTTGTCGAGAGGTTCAGGATTGGCGTCAGGCGACCCCGGGCGGAATCTGGTCCTTGCCGTAATCCTTGAGCTTTTCCAGGTTCTCCGGTTTCTGGTGCGCGGGCACGTCGTCCTGGTCGTCGGGGGTGTCCAGGGGTTCCTGGTCGTGGGGGGCGTCGGTCATGGCAGCGCTCTCGGCAGGGGGTTTCCGACTTGGAGGGGAGCGCCGGCCCGCCGGTTCCACGGCATCAGCCAGTGCTTCCCGCGCTGAGCCAGCCTTCACGTCGGGCCAGGCGCCATGCCAGCCCGGCGGAAATCAGCCCGCGCAGCGCCATGAAGGTCAGAAAGGCCAGCCACAGGCCATGGTTGCCGAAGCCGCGCAGCAGCCAGCCGAGCGGCAAGGCCAACAGGAGTGCCAGGAGCATCGAGTTGCGCATCTCCCGGGCCCGGGTGGCGCCGATGAAGAGGCCGTCCAGCAGGTAGCTGATCATGGCGATCAGCGGCAGCAGGGCGAGGTAGGGCAGGTAGGCATGGGCCTCCTGGCGGACGGCGGCGATGTCGCTCTGCAGGGCGACGAAGAGATCGCCGCCGAGGGCGAAGGCCACGGCGAACCCCAGGCTGGCCAGCAGCGACCAGCCACCGGCGATCACCAGTACCCGCCGCAGGGTCGCCCCCTCGCGGGCGCCCAGGGCATGGCCGGCCAGGGCCCCCACCGCATGGG
>CAUQPA010000649.1:0-2737 GCA_963519325.1 uncultured Pseudomonas sp.
TCAGGGCGAAAATCAGGATTGAGGCATGATTGCAATTGCGGAGTGGTCCGCTGCGTTATCAACCGGGAGCCCAGCCTCCTTCCGTTCGGAGTATCGGTCAACGAGCTGCACCCCGTGCGGCCTCATCAGCACGGTGAAGCGGACCAGTTCCTCCATCACATCGACGATGCGCTCGTAGTAGCTCGATGCCCGCATCCGGCCGTCTTCGTCGAACTCCTTGTAGGCCATCGCCACTGACGACTGATTAGGAATCGTGAACATCCGCATCCAGCGGCCCAGCAAGCGCAGCGAATTGACGGCATTGAACGATTGCGAACCGCCGGACACCTGCATGACCGCAAGCGTTCTTCCCTGCGTCGGCCGCATCCCGCGCATCTGAAGTGGCAGATGATCGATCTGCGTCTTCATGATGCCGCTGATCTGGCCGTGCCGCTCAGGACTGCACCAGACCATGCCCTCCGACCATAGCGCGTGCTCCCGCAGTTCATGCACCGCCGGGTGATCATCTCCCGCTATCTGATCGGGCAGCGGCAGGTCGCTGGGATCGAAGATCCGCGTCTCGGCGCCGAAGAACTTTAGCAGGCGCGCCGCCTCTTCCACGGCGAGGCGCGAAAACGAGCGTTCCCGCAGAGAGCCGTAGAGCAGCAGAATACGCGGAGGCGGTTGATCCGGGCCAAGGCCGCTGGCGGGACGAGCCAACGCAAAAGCTTTGTCTAGCGCAGGAAGGTGATCGGGGGCGGCGAGTTCGCGCAGTCTCATGCGGAAATACCTTTCTCGTACCAGGGACGGGTCCGCTTCACCAAGGCGACGATCGATAGCATCACCGGCACTTCGACCAGCACGCCCACGACCGTTGCCAGCGCGGCGCCGGAACTGAGGCCAAAAAGGCTGATGGCGGCGGCCACAGCCAGTTCAAAGAAATTGGAGGCACCGATCAGCGCCGAAGGGCCAGCGACGCACCATGCCACGCCAAAACGGCGGCTGAGCCAATAGGCGATGCCGGCATTAAGATAGACCTGAAACAGGATCGGCACGGCAATCAGCGCGATTACCAGCGGTTGCCGGATGATCTGCTCGCCCTGAAAGCCGAACAGCAGCACCAGTGTCAGCAGCAGGCTGGCAAGGCTGATCGGGCCAATGGCGGACAGGAAATGCTGGAGCTGCTTCTCGCCCCCGCGAAGTAGGACTCGGCGGAGCAGTTGCGAGATGACCACCGGGACGACGATGTAGAGTCCCACCGACAGCGCCAACGTGCTCCACGGCACGGTAATCGATGCCACGCCCAGCAGCAATCCTACGAGCGGCGCGAAGGCAAGGACCATGATCAGGTCGTTCAGTGCCACCTGGCTCAAGGTGTAGTTCGGCTCACCATCGACGAGGTTGGACCAGACGAAGACCATCGCCGTGCAAGGCGCAGCAGCCAGCAGGATCAGCCCGGCAATGTAGGACGACGATACGCCTTCAGGCAGCATCGGCGCGAACAGGTGGCCGAGGAAGAAGGTGCCGAGCAATGCCATGGAGAATGGCTTGATCGCCCAGTTCACTACGAGGGTAATGCCGATACCACGCCAGTGCTGCCGAAGGCTATGGAGGGCGCCGAAATCGACCCGTAGCAGCATCGGGATGATCATGAGCCAGATCAGGCCCGCCACCACGAGGTTGACGTTGGCGATCTCCAGCGCTGCGATCGCCTCGAAGGCGCCGGGAAGCAAATGGCCGAGACCGATCCCGACTACGATGCACATGGCCACCCACAGCGAGAGATAGCGTTCGAACAGCGAAATGATCGTCAGTCCTTCCCGGAAGCGATAGGCGCGGTCGCGGTGCCGCCACCCAAGGCGATCTGCATGTAAACTGTGTCGAGCCAGCGACCGGCCTTCCAGCCCATGCCGGTCAGGCAGCCGACCTGCTCAAAGCCGCAAGAGCCGTGCAGTGCGACGGAGGCCGGTTCACCGCCACCGATGACAGCGACCATCTGCCGGAAGCCATAGGCATCGGCGGCCTCCAGCAAGGCCTTGAGCAACAGCTTGCCGATGCCGCCACCGCGCCGGTCGTGCGCTACGTAGATGCTGTTCTCGCAAGCATAGGCATAGGCCGGTCTATCCCGGAACTGCGTGGCGTAGGCATAGCCCACCAGCTCAGATCCATCGCAAGCGACAAGGAACGGCCAACTCCGCCCGGTGATCATCAAGATCTTCTCGACGGTCTCGTCCGCGGTCGGCGGCACGACTTCGTAGGTTGCCGTGCCGTGAAGAACATGATGCGCATAAATGGTGGCAATGGCGTCCGCGTCGTCGACCTCAGCCCGGCGAACCGAAAGACTCATCGCCGGGTCGCTTCCACGACTTCGCCGTCTTCCTTGACGAAAGTTCTGCGCTGCTCGGCCGGCAGCAGGTCTAGCACTGCTTCGGAAGGCCGGCAGAGCTTCACGCCCAGTGGCGACACGACCAGCGGCCGGTTGATGAGGATAGGATGCTCCATCATCGCGTCGACGAGGGCCTCGTCCGTCAAGGTCTCGTCGCGGAGGCCCAGTTCGGCATAAGGCGTCCCCTTCTCGCGCAGCAGAGCGCGCGGGGTGATGCCGGCGCGGTCGATGAGTTCCAGGAGCAGCGCACGGCTCGGCGGCGTCTTCAGGTACTCGATAACATGAGGCTCTATACCCGCATTGCGGATCATGGCCAGGGCATTACGAGAGGTCCCGCAAAGCGGGTTATGGTAGATCACGATATCGGTCATT
>CAUQPA010000650.1:0-2734 GCA_963519325.1 uncultured Pseudomonas sp.
AGAGGCCTAACGGGCCATGGACGGCCCGTGTAGGCCGACCCCGGAACGGCGCTGGTGTGAGCGGACCCGGAGCGCAGCGTAGGGCCGGATGGTCGGGGCAAGCGTTTTTGCTTACTTTTTTCGCGATTGAAAAAAGTGAGTCGCCCGGGTGGGCGAAACAAGAGCCACAAGCAGACCACGATAAACAGCTAGGGCATCGGTAAACCTTCGCCATGTTGGGCTTCGCTGCGCTCAGCGCCAACCTACGAATACCGACGTTCGGGATGACTAGGCCCCGTTGGGCCTCGCTATCGCTCAACCCAACCTACGCCGATCCGCCCGGATCACCACAACCCGGGCGTTGGGCACCGAACGCCCAACTATCCCTCACGCCACCATCAGGATCCACGGCACCCCGATCCCCAGCAGCACCAGCAGGAACAGCGCCCCGAAGATCGTCCCCAGCCGCCAATAGTCCGCGCTGGGCAGATAGCCACTGCCGTAGTACACCGGACTCGGTCCGGTACCGTAGGGGGTGATGATGCCCATCAGGCCCAGGGACGTGCCCAGCAGCAGGGCGAACACCGGCAGGTCGATGCCGGGGATACCCATGCCGGCGGCCAGCATCACCGGCAGCAGCGCGGTGGTGTGGGCGGTGGAGCTGGCAAACAGGTAGTGGGCGAGGTAGAAGACCACCACCAGCACCACCATGGCGGTACCGGCATGGAAGCCGCCGAGGTGGCCGGCGACCCACTGGCCGAACCAGGCGACGAAGCCGACCCGGGTCAGACCGTCAGCGAGGGCGACCAGGGTGGCGAACCAGGCGAAGGTGTTCCAGGCGGCCTTGTTGCCCAGGGCGTCATCCCAGGTGATGACCCGCAGCAGGAGCATCAGCACGATCACCAGGATGCCCACCAGCGCCGGATCGGCCCAGGCAGCGCCGAAGATCCACAGCGCCAGGGCGCCGATCACCAGGGCCAGCAGCAGCTTCTCGTTGCGCGTCAGCGGGCCGAGTTCGGCCAGTTCCTTGGCCGCCCACAGCGGCACCTGGTCGTTGCGCTTGATCTCCGGCGGATACAGCCAGTAGGCCAGCAGCGGCAGCAGGGCCAGCAGCAGGATGCCCATGGGCGCGGCGGCGATGAACCACTGGCCCCAGCTGATGTGCACCTGGGAGGTCTTCTCGATCAGGGCGGCGGCCAGCAGATTGGGCGCCAGGGCGGTCAGGAAGAGGGTGCTGGTCACGCAGGTGGAGGAAATCGCCACCCACATCAGGTAGGAGCCGATGCGCCGCGCGCTGGGGTCGTTGGGCTTGGAGTCGTAGAGCAGCGGCAGGTTGCGGATCACCGGGTAGACGGTGCCGCCGCTGCGCGCGGTGTTGGACGGGGTGAAGGGTGCCAGGGCCAGGTCCGCCAGCATCACCGCGTAGCCCAGGGTCAGGGTCCGGCGACCCATGGCCTTGACCAGCAGCAGGGCGATGCGCCGGCCGAGACCGGTCTTCTCGTAGCCCAGGGCGAACATGAAGGCGCTGAAGATCAGCCAGACGGTGTTGTTGGAAAAGCCTGCCAGCCCCCATTTCAGCGCCTCCTGGGGCGCACGGAAGCCCGGCGTGGCCAGTTGCGCCGGGCTGAACAGTACCCAGGGGGCCAGCAGGGCCGCCAGGGCTACGCCGATCAGGCCGATCACCGCGCCGGGCAGGGGTTCGAGGATGAGGCCCACCACCACCCCGGCGAAGAGGGCGAAATACAGCCAGGCATGGCCGGGCAGGCCGTCCGGGGCGGGCAGTAGCGCCAGCAGGCCGGTGACGGCGAGGGGTAGCAGGAATTTCCAGGTGGTACGCATCGGGCTCTCGCAGATTCCGGTGGTCTGGGGACGCCGGCCGTGGCCGGGGACGAATGACGGCTGGCGTGATGTCCCTGTCAGGCGTGGCCTCGCGCGTCGCTCTCCCTGCCTCGGCGCCGTCAGCGGCAGCAAGCTTTGCAAAGGCCGGACGGCTTTCCCAGCGCCTTGGCCGTGGTCATTCGTCGCAGCCTGGCGCCCTTAGGTTCCCGCGATATTCTTTCGCTATCGAGAATGACTTGCAACAACCAGGCGGGCTGTCGTCGCCTTGGATTGCACCCGGGCTCGGCCCGGCGAACAATCAGGCGTTCCGCCAATGACAACAACACGAGGACGAGCAGCATGAAATACCGCCTGGGAGAACAGCGAGTCGAGGCCCATCCCCAAAGCTGGGTCGCGCCCACCGCCGCGGTGATCGGCAAGGTCCGCCTGGACGAAGGCGCCAGTGTCTGGTTCGGCGCGGTGCTGCGTGGCGACAACGAGCTGATCCACATCGGCCCGGACAGCAACGTGCAGGACGGCGCCGTGCTGCACACCGACCCCGGTTCGCCGCTGACCCTGGGCCGCGGAGTGACCGTCGGACACCAGGCCATGCTGCACGGCTGCGAGATCGGCGACGGTAGCCTGATCGGTATCCACGCCGTCGTGCTCAATGGCGCGCGTATCGGCCGTCACTGCCTGGTGGGTGCCAACGCCCTGGTCACCGAGAACATGGTGATTCCCGACGGCTCCCTGGTGCTCGGCTCGCCGGCCAAGGTGGTCCGCACCCTGAGCGAGGCCCAGCAGGCGCAGCTGGCGGCCAATGCCCAGGTCTACGTGGCCAATGCGCGGCGTTATCTGGAGGAGTTGTTCGAGCAGGAGGAGTAGGGGAGGCGCTTGGCGGAGGTGATAGGAAGGGCAGCGGGACGCCCCCTCTCCC
>CAUQPA010000651.1:0-2733 GCA_963519325.1 uncultured Pseudomonas sp.
TGCGGCCCACTCCATCAAGGGGGCCGCACGCATCGTCGATCTGGACGGCCTGGTGGAACTGGCGCATGCCATGGAGGACTGCCTGGTCGCGGTTCAGGCCGGCCGCCGGCAGCTCGGCGCCCAGGATCTCGACCGGCTGTTCCGCTGTGTCGACTTTCTCGGTGAGGTCAGTCGCCTGGACGAGGCCGCCGGCCAGCGCTGGCAAGCCGAGCAGCGCGATGCCCAACGTGCCCTGGCCCAGGCTCTGAGCCTGGGCGAAGCCGCCCAGCCAGCGACCGCGCCGACCGCATCCTCGCCCACTATCCTGGCCGCACCTCCCGCCGTGGAGGAGCCTCCCGCCGACGCCGAGCGCAGCCGCGATCCATTGCGCGTCGACAGCGGCCGCTTCAACCAGATCCTCGCCCTGACCAGCGAGGCGCGAGTCATGGGCCTGGGGCTGCACGGGCTGGTCCAGGGCTTCCAGGGCTATCGCGCGGAGCTACAGGGGCTGTTGGGCCAGACGCCCGCCGCCAGTAGCGAGTTGCGCCAGCGCCAGGAGAGCCTGCTCGACCGCTACCAGCAACGGCTGCAAGCCCTGGAAGCCTACGAGCGCCGGCTGCTCGGGGTGTGCCAGGGCCTGCTGGACGAGGTGCTCGGCGTACGCATGCGGCCGCTGCGCGATGCCGTCCAGGGCTTTCCCCGCCTGGTGCGCGACCTGGCGCGGGGTCTGGACAAGGACGCCATCCTGCAGGTGGAGGGTGCCGATACCCTGATCGACCGCGAGGTGCTCGCCCGCCTGGAAAGCCCGCTCAACCACCTGTTGCGCAATGCCGTGGACCACGGCCTGGAAACCCCCGCCGAACGCCGGGCGCTGGGCAAGCCCGAGTCGGGCCAGATCCGCCTCGAAGCCCGCCACGTCGCCGGGCGCCTGCAGGTGAGCCTGCATGACGATGGCCGGGGATTGGACCTGGAGCGGATTCGCACCGCGGTCATCGCCCGTCGCCTGAGTCCCGCGCCGGTCGCCGCCAACCTCAGTCCTGAAGAATTGCTGGAATTCCTGCTGCTGCCCGGCTTCAGCCTCAAGGAAGCGGTGACCGAGCTGTCCGGTCGCGGAGTGGGCCTCGACGTAGTGGCCGATGCCATCCGCGCCCTGGATGGCGAAGTCCGTCTGGAAACCCGGCCCGGCGAGGGCTTCAGTACTCACCTGCTGGTTCCGGTCAGCCGCTCCATCGTGCGCGCCCTGATCGTCGACATTGCCGGCGAGGCCTATGCCCTGCCGGTCACCCGCATCGAACGGGTGCTGCGCCTCGAGGCGAGCGAGGTCCATTCCCTCGAAGGCAAGGCCTTCTTCGTCCTCGGCGAGGATCGCCTGGGCCTGGTCTCCGCCCATCAACTGCTGGAACTGGAGGGCGCTCCGCCCAGCGGCGACCTGGCCGTGCTGGTGATCGGCGGCGGGGAGCGCCGCTATGGCCTGGTGGTGGACCGGTTGCGCGGGGAACAGGGCCTGGCGCTCAAGCCGCTGGACGAGATCTTCGGCAAGCTGCGCTCGGTCACCGCCGGCGCCCTGCTCGACGATGGCAGCCCGGTACTGCTGCTGGACGTCGCCGACCTGCTCACCGGCATCGAGCGCCTGCTCGGCGAGGGGCGCCTCCGCCAGGTGCAGAGCGGCCAGGTGGCCGATACCCGCCGGGTCAAGCGCATCCTGGTGGTGGACGACTCCCTGACCGTGCGCGAGATGGAGCGCAAGCTGCTGGAAGGCCAGGGCTACCAGGTGGACGTCGCGGTGGATGGCATGGACGGCTGGAACGCCGTGCGCGCCGGCGAGTTCGACATGCTGCTGTCGGACATCGACATGCCGCGCATGAACGGCATCGAGCTGGTGGAGCTGGTCCGCCGCGATCCCCGGCTGCATGCCCTGCCGGTGATGATCGTCTCCTACAAGGACCGCCCGGAAGACCGGCTCAAGGGCATGCAGGCCGGCGCCGACTATTATCTGACCAAGGGCAGCTTCCACGACGACGCCCTCATCACCGCCGTGCAGGACCTCATTGGAGCGCCATGAGAATCGCCATCGTCAACGACCTGCTGCTGGCCACCGAGGCCCTGCGCCGCCTCCTGGCCAGCGACGGACAGCATAGCGTCGCCTGGATCGCCCACGACGGCGAGGAAGCGGTGGCCCGCTGCGCCGAGGACCGCCCCGACCTGATCCTCATGGACCTGCAGATGCCCCGCCTGGACGGCATCGAGGCCACCCGGCGCATCATGGCGCAGTCACCCTGCGCCATCCTCATGGTGACCGCCACCCCCGACGACTGTGACGGTGTGTTCCGCGCCATGGGGGCCGGCGCCCTGGACGTCACCGCGACCCCGGCACTGAGCGGGGGCGCCGACGGCGGCGCCCTGCTGCGCAAGATCGCGCGTATCGAGCCGTTGGTCCGCCTGCCCGAACGCGCCGCCCGTACGCCCTTGCCCACGCCGACGATGCCCACCGACGACACCCGCGCGACGAAGGAGGCCCTGGTGGCCATCGGCGCATCCACCGGTGGCCCGGCGGCGCTGGTGAGTCTGTTCGACGGCTGGACACCGACCCCCCAGGCCAGCGTGGTGCTGGTCCAGCACATCGACCGGCGCTTCGCCCCCAGTTTCATCGGCTGGCTGGGCACCCAGATCGCCTGGCCGGTCACGGCGGCCCTGGCCGGTGCCCAGCCGGCGCCTGGCCAGGTCAGCGTCGCCCTGGGCGACGATCACCTGCAG
>CAUQPA010000652.1:0-2730 GCA_963519325.1 uncultured Pseudomonas sp.
TGGTGAGCAGGACGAACTTGAGCGCTTCGGCGACGCCATAGTTGTCGTCGAAATCGCCGAGCTGGTCGATGAAGGCGAACAGCAGGGCCAGGCCGACGATCACCCCCAGCACCGCGAGGATGCTGACGAAAACGGTGCGACCTATATACCAGTCGAGCTTGTTCATGCCGCCACCTCCGGCTTGCGACCGCGCAGACGCGCCTTGAGCGGCTCCCAGAAGGCCAGCAGCAGGCCGAGCACCAGGAACAGCAGGTGCACGCCCCAGAGGCCGATGGCCGGCGGCAGGCGACCCTTGTCCAGGGCGCCGCGGGCGGCGATCAGCAGCGACAGGTAGGCCATGTACAGCAGGATCGCCGGCAGCAGCTTGAGGAAGCGGCCCTGGCGCGGATTGACCTTGGCCAGGGGTACGGCGATGAGGGTGACGATGAAGACCAGGATCGGCAGCGACAGCCGCCACTGCAGCTCCCCGCGGTACTGCAGGTCGTTGCTGCGCATCAACTCGCCGGTGGTCACGGCATCACGCTCGCTGATGTCCTCGCTGACCTCGGGCTTGGGCAGCAGGACGCCGTAGGTATCGTACTGCACGGCCCGGTAGTCGGCCTGCCCAGGTACGCCGTCGTAGCGGAAGCCGTTCTGCAGGATAAGGTAGCGACTGCCATCGGGATGGATTTCCTGGCGCCCGGTATCGGCCACCAGCACGCCCACGCCGCGATCCTTGCCGCCCACGGTGGAGGTGTTGCGCTCGGAAATGAAGACGCCGCCCAGTTGGCTGCGATCCGCCGAGAGGCGCTCGGTGTAGGTGACCCGCGAGTTGTCCCGCAGCGACTGGAAGCGGCCGGGTTCGAGGGTGTCGAATTCGGTCATGGCGTCCTGCTGGTTGAGGATGGCGGTGACCTTCTGCACGCCCAGGGGCGCCAGCGACAGGCTCAGCCAGGCCACCACCACGGCGACCACCGCCGCCGGCGCCATGCTGTAGGCCAGCAGACGCCGCGGGCTCAGGCCGGTAGCGGTGAGCACGGTCATCTCGCTGTCCAGGTAGAGGCGCCCGTAGGCCAGCAGGAAACCGAGGAAGAGGCCCAGCGGCAGGATCAGCTGCAGGAAGCCGGGAATCCGGTACGCCATGATCAGCAGCAGCACGCCCGGATCCAGCAGGCCCTGGGCCGCCTGGGCCAGGTACTTGATGAAGCGGCCGCTCATGATGATCACCAGCAGCACGGCACTGACCGCGCCGAGGGTGGTGAGAACTTCTCGAGACAGATAGCGGAAGACGATCAAACAGGATTCTCCAGGGTTGTCAGGCTCTGGCGCGAACGCTCACACTAGCTCGGCTGCATGGCTTGCGTCGCAAGGCCCACCCGTTGAAGGCCGATCGCCGGGAAAGGCCCTGGCGAAAGCCCCGCATTATATCCTGCGAACTCATGTGTTTGTCTTGGGGAGCTTCTCCTAATGGAATTCGTCGTCAAAAACGCTCGTCCGGAAACCCTGAAAACCGCCACCCTGGTCGTGGCCGTCGGTGAAGGCGGCGCGCTCGACGCGGCGGCCGGCGCCGTCGACGTCGCCACCGCCGGCGCCCTGAGCGCGGCGGTCAAGCGCGGCGACATCGCCGGCAAGGCCGGACAGACCCTGCTGCTGACCAACCTCCCCGGCATCAAGGCCGAGCGCGTGCTGCTGGTGGGTAGCGGCGCCGCCGAAGGACTCTCCGATCGCCAGTACCGCAAGCTGGCCAGTGGCGCCCTGGGCGTGCTCAAGAGCCTGGGCGGCAGCGACGCCGCCATCGCCCTCGGCGATGTACCGGTCAAGAACCGTGACGGCTATGCCCGCCTGCGCCTGCTGGCCGAGACCCTGGCCGATGGCGACTACGTGTTCGACCGCTTCAAGAGCAAGAAGGCCGATCCGCGCCCGCTGAAGAAGCTGACCCTGGTCACCACCAAGGCTTCCCAACCGGACGCCGAGCGCGCCCTGGCCCACGCCCTGGCGATCACCCATGGCACCGCCTACGCCAAGGACTTCGGCAACCTGCCGCCGAACATCTGCAATCCGATCTATGTGGCCGACCAGGCCAAGGCCCTGGGCAAGCAGTTCAAGGAAGCCGGTCTGTCCGTCGAGGTGCTCGACGAAAAGAAAATGCGTGAACTGGGCATGGGCTCCTTCCTCGCCGTGGCCCAGGGCAGCGCCCAGCCACCGCGCCTGGTGGTGCTGCAGTACAAGGGCGGCGCCAAGAACGCCCAGCCCTATACCCTGGTCGGCAAGGGCATCACCTTCGATACCGGCGGCATCAGCATCAAGCCCTCCGCCGGCATGGACGAGATGAAGTACGACATGTGCGGCGCCGCCAGCGTCCTGGGCACCTTCCGCGCCCTGGTCGAGCTCAAGCCGGCGATCAACGTGGTCGGCCTGCTGGCCCTGGCCGAGAACATGCCGAGTGGCACCGCCACCCGTCCGGGTGACATCGTCACCAGCATGAGTGGCCAGACCATCGAGATCCTCAACACCGACGCCGAAGGCCGCCTGGTGCTGTGCGACACCCTCACCTACGCCGAGCGCTTCCAGCCCAAGGCGGTGATCGACATCGCCACCCTCACCGGCGCCTGCATCACCGCCCTGGGTTCGCTGGTCTCGGGCCTGATGGGCAATAACGACGCCCTGATCGACCAGGTCAAGCAGGCCGGCGATCGCGCCGACGACCGCGTCTGGCAACTGCCGCTGCACGACGAGTATCAGGAGCAACTG
>CAUQPA010000653.1:0-2715 GCA_963519325.1 uncultured Pseudomonas sp.
CCGCGCCAGCTCGGGGCCCAGCAGCAGGGGCGCGGCCAGCAGGGCCTGGAGCCCGGTCACGCTGCCGAGCAACAGCCCCCAGTCGTGGGCACCGATGGACGTCCTGGCCAATCGACGGGTGTTGACCACCGCGAACCAGCTCCAGGCCAGCAGGGCACCACAGGCGCACAGCAGGCCCAGGATGGGGTGGGCGCCGATGGCGGTCGTGGTCAGCGTCTCGTAGCTGATCAGGGCCACGCCGAGCAAGGCGCAGCCGAGCGACGGCCAGAGCCGGCCGAAGCCCACGGCGCCGGCGTCACGCTGTCCGGCGAGGGCCACCAGCAGCGGAATCAGGCCGACGATCAGGGTGGTCGCCGCGATCCCGGCTTGCTTCACCCCCACGCCAACCAGGGTGTAGTAGCCCAGGTTGCCGATCAGGGCGAGCCAGAACAGCCGCCTGCCATCCCCGGGGGTCAGCTGCGCCTGCAGGGCACGCCAGCGTGGCAGCAGCAGCGCCAGGGCCACCAGGCCATAGCAGAGGAAGCGCAGCACGGCGAACTGCGCGCCGCTGAGGTCCGGTACCAGCGCCGGGGCCAGGAAGATCACGCCCCAGCACAGGCCTGCCGCCAGCCCGTAGCCGATACCCGTTGCCGATAGTGCTCGTTCCTGCATCGCGCCGTCTCCACCGATTCGCCTGCAGTGTGGCGAGGGCGGCGCGGGTCGGTCTTGCGCGAGACTGCGGAGTTTTTTACCTGGACTGCGTTATCCGGGCACGCGCTGGCCGCGCCGCCAGGCGGCCGGGCTGATGCCCTGGCGACGGGTCATGGCACGGGTCAGTGCGGCCTGATCGGCGAAGCCGACCCGCAGGGCGATTTCGGCGATGGGCAGGCGACTGTCACCCAGCCAGCGCTGGGCCTGCTGCAGCCGCAGGTCGGTCAGCCAGGCCTGGGGCGTCTGGGCGAAGCGCTGGTGGAAGAGCAGGTGCAGGCGGCTCAGGCCGACCCCCGCCAGGCGCGCCATGACCGGATTGCGCCAGTCGCCGGCGGGCTGGGCGGCCACCTGCGCCAGCAGGCGGTCGAAGGCCGAGGTCGCGGCAGGAGCGGCGAGGGAGGCCAGCAGCAGGCGGGTCAGGTCGCCGGCCTGCTGGACGAGGGCTGCTACCGGGGTCAGTTCGGCGAAGGCGATCAGTTGCCGCGCCGCTGGCGGAATGGTCAGGCAGGGCTGCTGCCGGGCGCTATCCAGGATCGGGGCGGGCAGCCAGTCGCTGGCGCAGTCGATCACTAGGAAGCGGCTGTCGGGCGCCGATTGCTGGGCATGGGCGCACCCGGGCGCCACCAGGGCGGCCAGGCCGGTATGCAGGCGCGCGCCGCGGCCCCCTTCGACCTCCAGCTCCATGCCGCCCTGGATGGGCAGCACCAACTGGGCGAAGGCATGGGCATGGGGCTGGTGTTCGCCCTGGTAGCTCTTGATGGCGAGGCGTGGGGTCAAGGCGCACCTCGGTGCTCGGTTACGTCGCTGGCGACGATCCTAGCACGCGGCCCCGGCGTCTTCGCGCCCTAGCGTACCGGCTGCAGCGGCAACTCGACCTCGCCACCGTTGCCCAGGTCGACGGCCACCGGGTCCTGGGTCAGGTACAGCGGGCGACCACCGAGGAGGATGCGGCCGCTGAGCAGGTAGCGCTCGCCGCTCTTGACCCGGGAGGGCGCGTAGTCGAGGCGGAAGGGCACCTGGCCCTGCTGCTTGACGAACAGGGTGCGCTGGGCGAGGCGGCCGGCCGGAGTGTCGCCAGCGCTGGCACTGTAGAGGCTGACGGTCAGCTTGGCGGTGGGCGGCACCGGCTCGCTGGCGGTGAAGGTGGCCTGGCCGCTGAGGCTGGTCATGCTCGGCTGGGCCGGTACGCCTGGCGTCGTGGTTTGCGGCTGCTCGGTCGGCGGCAGGGGCTGGCCCGTCGAAGGTGGCGGCGTCGCGGGGCCGGGGCGCAGTCCGCTACAGGCGCTGAGCAGCAGCGAGGTGGCGAGCAGGGTGGCGATTCTCTTCATGGGTGGATCCTAGGTTGAAATCGACTGCTGTGACCCGCGCAGGCACCCTTAGTTGCCGATGACGGCGGGTGATTCCGGGTCCGGCAGGTCGGGGGCGTCGGGTCGATCCAGAGCCACCTGGCGGATCGACAGGCGAATCTCGGCGGGTAGTACCCGCTTGCCCGCGCCCTCCGCCAGTTCGCCGAGCAGTTCGTGATGGCCCAGGGTGCCGTCGTCGGCCTTGCGCAGCACGCCCTCGGCCAGCAGCGTCTGGATGAAGTGGCGGAACAGTGACTTGTCGAAGAATTCCGGCGCGTTGAGACCATGCAGCACCGACAGCCGCTGGGCCATCACCGTGCACAGCTCCTCCAGCTGCGGCGCGGTCAGGCTGTTCTGGCCGTGGTTGAGGATCAGCGCGGTGGTCATGTAGTAGCGCTGCAGGGTCTGCAGGATCGCGCGCGCCAGCAGGGTCAGGCGCACGAATTGCCGTGAGCTGGGCGCGGCCCGGACGAAGACATCGTCCTCGATCCGCAGCAGGCCGCGTTCCACCATGGCTTCCAGCCAGCCGTCCAGCACCAGCGGCAGCTCCTCGCGTTCCCAGTGGATGAACAGCTCGGCCTGCAGGTAGGGGTAGAGCGCCAGGGCGAAACGGTGGATCAGCTCGCGGGTCATCCGCCCGGTGTTCTGGAAGAAACTGGCGATCAGCGCCGGGATGGCG
>CAUQPA010000654.1:0-2700 GCA_963519325.1 uncultured Pseudomonas sp.
CAGGGGATGCCCAGGCAGATCTGGAACAGCGGGTCTTCCAACAGGCCTTCCTTGAGCAATTGCTTGGCGAACCAGAGGTGGCCGGTGTCGAAGATCTCCAGCTCCGCCTTCACCCCCAGCTCGGTGATGCGCTTGGCCCCGGCGCGCAGTTGCGCGGGGGTGGAGACATAGATGAAGTCGCCATCGCCGAAGTTGAGAGTGCCGCAGTCCAGGGTGCAGATGTCCGGGCGCAGCTCCTCGATGTGCAGCAGGCGGGTCAGCGGGCCGACCAGATCGGAGCCCGGCCCGAATTCGGTGGGCGTTTCGCCCGGGCCGATCTCCAGGTCGCCGCCCATGCCGGCGGTGAGATTGACGATGATGTCGACGTCCGCCTCGCGGATGCGCTCGACCACCTCGCGATAGAGCGCCACGTCGCGACTCGGCTTGCCAGTGGCCGGGTCACGCACATGGGCATGCACCACGGTGGCGCCGGCGCGGGCGGCCTCCAGGGCAGCCTCGGCGATCTGCGCCGGGGTAACGGGAACATGGGGATTGCGGCCTACGGTATCACCGGCGCCGGTCAGGGCGCAGGTAATGATGACATCGGTGTTCATGGTCTTTCCTTGGCGATCAGAGCTTGACGGCGGCGGGTTGGCCGGCATGGGTGGTAACGCCTTGCAGGAAGGCGTCGAGACGTTGCGGGTGCTCCTTGAGCCAGGCGCGGGCGGCGTCCTTGGGCGCGGTGCGCTCCAGGATGGGCGCCATCACGGCGCTGACTTCGGCGCTGTCCAGGTGCATGTTCGCCAGCAGACGCTGGACATTGGGGCAGCGCTGCGGGTATTCCGCGGTGGTCACCACCGAGACGGTGGCCTGGCCTTCGTTGGGGCCGAAGATGTCCTCGCTGCCGCTGAGGTAGTGCATCTTGATCTGCAGGTTCATCGGGTGCGGCTTCCAGCCGAAGAACACCACCCATTCCTGGCGCTTCTCGGCGCGGCGCACGGCGCTGAGCATGCCCGCCTCGCTGGACTCCACCAGCTGGAAGTCCTTGAGGCCGAACCTGTTGGTCTTGATCATCTCGGTGGTGGCGCGGTTGGCGCCGCTGCCCGGCTCGATGCCGTAGATCTTGCCGCCGAGCTTGTCCTTGAAGCGGGCGATGTCGGCGAAGGTCTTCAGGCCGCCTTCGTAGACGTAGTCGGGCACCGCGAAGGTGGACTGGGCATCGGCCAGCAGCGGCGGGGCCAGCACCTTGACCTGGCCCTTGTCGACGAAGGGCTGCACCACCGGTTGCATGGTCGGCTGCCAGTAGCCGAGGAAGACGTCGAGGTCCTTGTTGCCCATGCCCGCCATGATGATCTGTTGCGAGGCGGTGGTCGGCTTGACCCCGTAGCCGAGGCCTTCAAGCATGACCTCGGCCAGGGCGCTGGTGGCGACCACGTCGGTCCAGCCGACGATGCCCATGCGCACGGTCTGGCAGCTGTCGGGCTCGGCGGCCCGGGCGCTGCCGAGGGTGGCGGCCAGCAGGCCGCAGGCGAGGAGGGTGGAGCAAAGCGTCTTGGGAGGCATGGCGAACTCCTGGTGGCGGCTTGCCGAGGATGACTGCCGGTGCCTTCTACCCTAGGCGCCTCGCTCGGCGACCATGCGCAGCCCGACGACCGGAATTTGCATCCTGGCGACCTTCTTGCTTGCCAGTAGCCAATCGTTACCGAGCAGGCTCCTCCCATGCCGCAGTCTTTCGCCTTCCTGCTGCTGCCCGGCTTTTCCGCCCTGGGCTTCATCGCCACCCTGGAGCCCCTGCGGGTGGCCAATCGTTTTCGTCCGGGCAGCTATGCCTGGCGTATCCTCGGGCGCGAGGGCGCCGCCGTGACCGCCAGCAACGGCATGTCGGTCAATGTCGATGGCGGACTCGAGACCCTGGCCCCCGGCACCACCCTGTTCGTGGTGGCCGGCTTCGAGGCCCTGGCCCATTACGACGACGGCCTCGCCAGCTGGCTGCGCCAGGTCGCCCGCCACGGCCATCCCCTGGGCGGCATCGACACCGGCACCCTGGTGCTGGCCCGCGCCGGCCTGCTGGACGGCCATAGAGTCACCCTGCACTGGGAAGCGGTGGCCGCCTTTCGCGAAGCCTGGCCGCAGCTGGAGGTCACCGGCGAGCTGTTCGAGATCGACCGAGGCCGCATCACCTGCGCCGGCGGCACGGCCAGTCTCGACCTGTTGCTGGAGCTGATCGGGCGCAGCCATGGCAGCGACCTGGCGGTGCAGGTCTCCGAGCAATTCGTCCTCGGCCGCATCCGACCGCCGCGCGAGCACCAGCGCCTGCAGGTGGCGCAGCGCTACGGCATCGCCAACCGCAAGCTGATCCGCGTGGTGGAGCGCATGGAGCGGCATACCGAGACGCCCCTGGGCACCCTGGAGCTGGCGGCCGGCATCCAGGTGACCCGCCGCCAGCTGGAGCGACTGTTCCGTCTCTATCTGGATACGACGCCCTCGACCTTCTATCTACAGCTGCGCCTGGACCAGGCGCGCCAGCTCCTCCAGCAGGGTGACGCCAGCGTGCTGGAGGTCGCCCTGGCCTGCGGTTTCGAATCCGCCTCCTATTTTTCCCGCTGCTACCGCCAGCGCTTCGGCCTGAGCCCGCGCGAGGACCGGCCTCGCCGCGACCCCGGCCGCTCGTCGCCGGCGGACGCCCTGGCGACGGCCGTGGCCCTCCCGCCGGCCTAGGAC
>CAUQPA010000655.1:0-2699 GCA_963519325.1 uncultured Pseudomonas sp.
GGGTACGGGCGGCATCTGCGGCGCTCACCAGCGGCGCCTCCTCCCTCCGCGCGACGCGCACGAAGTGCTCCAGTTGCCGGCGCAGGGCTTCGTCCTGGGTCGTGGCCTGCGTCTGCGAGGCCAGGGGCTCATGCCAGCCGGCGCCCTGTTCGGCATAGCGCCAGAGCCGCAACTGCGGCACGCTCAGGGCGCCCTCGGTACCGGCGAACAGATAGCAGGGCTGGTCGGGCTGGCGGGGATAGACCGGATTCTCGCCGCTGGTGAGTTCCCAGCTCCAGGGCGCCGCCGCGCCATCGCTGGCGGTCAGGCTGCCCAGGGCGCCACTGTCGAACTGCAGGTTGATCACGGCGCTGTCGGCATTGGCATAGCCGCGCAGGGCGTTGTCGGTGAAGGCCTGCACCTGGCGTACCTCGCCGCACAGGTAGCGCAGCAGGTCGAGGTCATGGATCAGGTTGGTGAGCAGCATCCCGGCCCCGGCCTCGCGACGCCAGGCACTGGCGAAATAGGCTTCGGGCTTCTGCAATTGCCAGAGGGCGGTGACCGTGACCAACCGGCCAATGGCGCCTGCCTGCAGCAACTGGTGGGCGCGCGCGATCAGCGGATTGTGCCGGCGATGGTGACCCACCAGCAGGGGTACCTGGGTAGCGTCCTGAGCCGCCAACAGGCGGGCCACCTCCTCCGGGGTGGTCCCCACGGGCTTTTCCAGCAGCACCGGGATGCCCCGCTCCAGGCAGTCCAGCGCCGTGGCGACATGCAGGGCGTTGGGGTTGGCGACGATCACCGCCTCGGGCCTGATCTCGTCGAGCAGCCGCCGGGGGTCGTCGAAGGACGGCACCACCCACTCCCTGGCCAGTTCGCTCACCGCCGGATCGGGATCGGCCAGGGCGCACAGCTGGGCTGTCGGCACCTGGCGTAGATGATGGAGATGCTGACGCCCCATGTTGCCGGCGCCGATGAGGGCGATGCGCAGTGCCGCGACCATGAACGAGCTCCTTGTTGTAGTTATCGAGGTCCGTCGAATCTAAGGGGACGGGCCATCCGCCGTCCACCCGTCGCGGCCGCTACTGCACCGGCAGGAAATTGATGAACAGCAGGCTCTGGGCATAGTTGACGCCGATGCGCCGGTAGCGTTCGTCCAGCAACTGGGCGAGCAGGTCCAGGCGGGCGACGATCTTGCCGAATTCGGTGGCGAAGCTGAGGTTGCTGCCCTCCTCCGAGATTTCGTTGGCGAACAGCAACGGCTCGCCCTCGGCATTCTTGCGCTGGCTGAGCAGCCAGGTGGCCTTCTCGATGTTGCGCGCGGCATTGTTGACGAAGCGCGCATCCACCACGTCGGTGATGTAGAACTCGGTACGGTTGCCGTGGGCGGCGATGATCATGCTGCCGATGGCATAGATGAAGGCGCCGACCCGGTCGCCGTGATAGTCGTCACCCAGGACGAAGCTCAGCGCCACCACGTCCTTGCGTCCGCCCAGGGCCGGCAGGCTGCGGCGCTGTTCGATGGCCGTGCGGATCTGGCGCTCGGCGCTGGCGGCGTCCGGCAGGCCGGTCTTCTTCCACTCGACGGGATTGCGCAGGTAGAGCTTGTTCATCAGCAGATAGAGGCTCTGCAGATTGGCCTGCATGGCGAGGGTGGCCAGGCGGTCGGAGCTGGTCTGCAGGAATTCGCTGGGCCGGGTCTTGCCGAATTGCTGGGCGATGTCCTGGGCGGTCTGGCGGGTGCAGCCGGTCAGGCTGGCGAGAACGAGGCCAATCACACACCCGAGACGGGCGACGGCTGTGAAGGTAGGGGCAGGCATGGGGACTTCGGCGGCTGAGGGCAGCCGAAGGGTAAGGCCTTCCTTGGCCTGGCTGCTGTGCGGCAGGCCAAGGAATGGGCTTTTCGGCGGTCAGCCGTTGCTGGGGAAGGCGAACTGCGAAGCTTCGTGGGTCTCGCGTTGCGGCCAGCGCTGGGTGATGGTCTTGCGCCGGGTGTAGAAGCGCACGCCGTCCGGGCCGTAGGCGTGGAGGTCGCCGAACAGCGAGCGTTTCCAGCCGCCGAAGCTGTGGTAGGCCACCGGCACCGGCAGGGGCACGTTGATGCCGACCATGCCCACTTCGATCTGATCGGCGAACAGCCGTGCCGCTTCGCCGTCGCGGGTGAAGATGCAGGTGCCGTTGCCGTATTCATGGGCGTTGATCAGGGCGATGCCCTCCTCCAGGCTCTTGACCCGCACCACACAGAGCACCGGGCCGAAGATCTCTTCCTGGTAGATGCGCATCTCCGGGGTGACCTGATCGAACAGGCAGCCACCGAGGAAGAAGCCTTCTTCATGATCGGCGACCTTGAGGCTGCGGCCGTCCACCACCAGCTTGGCGCCGGCAGCCTCGCCGTCGGCGACGTAGCCGGTGACCTTGTCTAGGTGCGCGCCGGTGACCAGCGGACCCATGTCCAGGCCGCACTGGGTGCCCGGGCCGACCTTGAGCTTTTCGATCTCCGGCACCAGGCGGGCGATCAGGGCATCGGCGACCTGATCACCGACGCAGACCGCCACCGAGATGGCCATGCAGCGTTCGCCGCAGGAGCCGTAGGCGGCGCCCATCAGCGCGTTGACGGTGTTGCCGAGATCGGCATCGGGCATGACCACCGCATGGTTCTTGGCACCACCCAGCGCCTGGACGCGCTTGCCCTTGGCGGTGCCACGGGCATAGATGTATTC
>CAUQPA010000656.1:0-2687 GCA_963519325.1 uncultured Pseudomonas sp.
CCGTCTCCCGCTCGACCACCTGGAAGCCCTCGGCGACCCAGAAGGTCTCGGCGCCGGGCAGGAAGGGATGGGTGTGCAGATAGAGGCGCTCCACGCCATCGCGCCCGGCCTGCGCCAGCAATTGGCGGAACAGCCGCCGGGCCAGGCCTTGGCGGCGGTACTGCGGACTCACGAACAGGCGGACCACCTCGACCACCCGCTCGCCCGGATAGGGCAACCGGGGAAAACGCCGGTCATAGGGCCGATAGGCGATACTGCCGACGGGATCGCCAGCGGTGTTGCGGGCGATCAGCAGGCAGCCGCGCCCCTCGCCATAGTGCTCGGCGAAGCCGGCCAGATCGGCCGGGACGCCTGTGGGATCGAGTCGCCCGGCGAACAGCTCGCGCGCGCTGGCCAGCAGGAAGGCGCTGACCTCGTCATCGGCTGACGTCATTCGATCCAGGGTGATGGCTGAGGTGTCGTTCATGATCCCTTCTTCTTCCTCCGGTCGCCATGGCGACGCGACATTTCGGCGCAGGCCGCCACCGATCCCGCTTGCTCGGGCTGTGCGCTGCCCGCGACGATGATACAGTGCCGGGTCATGAAAACCGTCCGTTCCCCGCGCGCTTCGCTCGCCTGGATGCTGCTCGCCTGCATCCTGTTGAACGGACTCGTCTGCGCCCTGGGGCACGGCCAGATGCTGGCGCGCCTCACCCTGCCGCTGCCGTCCCCTGCCTCCCAGGGACACGAGCATCACCATCTCCAGACCCCGACGACCCAGGGCGACATGGCCGGCATGCACGCCGGCCTCCCGGGCGGCAGCCTGACCACCCTCTCGCCCACTGGCGACTGCGTCTTCGCGGCCACCCTGTTCCTCGCCACCCTGCTGGCCATCGTCCTGCACTGGCTGCTGCGGCCCTGCGATCCCCATCGCCGCCGCTACCACGGCGCCCTGCCGCCACCGCCTCGCGCGAGCCGCTCCACCCTCCATCCCCAGGCCCCCTGACACCCGGTCACGGAAAGCTGCTGTCCTCTTTTTCCGTAATCCTGCGCGCGGTCAGCTTCGGCCGCGTGTCGCTCCGTGGTGAACGCTATGACTTCGCACCCCTCCACTCCGGCCGCCCAGGCGCCGGGGCCGCTGCTGCAGCTGCTAGCACGGCTGCACTTCCTGATCGGCCTGTTCGTCGGCCCCTTCCTGCTCGTCGCCGCCGCCAGCGGCCTGCTCTATGCCCTCACGCCGCAACTCGAGGCGCGCCTCTATGCCGAGGCGCTGCACACCCCCAGTCGCGGCGAACCCCTGCCGCTGGCCGAACAGATCCGCAGCGCCCAGACGGCGGTCGGCCCCGCCCTGACCCTGGGCGCGGTTCGTCCGGCGCCAGCCGCCGGGGATACCACCCGGGTGATGTTCAACGATCCATCCCTTGGCGAATCGGCCCATCGCGCGCTCTTCGTCGATCCGGTCACCGGCGAGTTGCGTGGCGACCTGACGGTCTACGGCACCAGCGGCATCCTGCCGCTGCGTACCACCATCGATCAGTTCCACCGCAGCCTGCTGCTGGGCGAGCCCGGTCGCCTCTACAGCGAGCTCGCTGCCTCCTGGCTGTGGATCGCCGCCCTCGGGGGGCTTACGCTCTGGCTGGTGCGCCGCCGCCAGCGCCGTCCGGCACGGGGACTGCGCGGCCTGCATGCCAGCACCGGGGTCTGGCTGCTGGCGGGGCTGCTGTTCCTCTCGGCCACCGGCCTGACCTGGTCGCGCTATGCCGGCGACAACATCGGCATCCTGCGCGCCCACTATGGCTGGTCCACCCCGAGCGTGAAGACTGCCCTGGGCACCGCCCCCGCGCCGGCCATGACCCATGACGAGCACGCCGACCACCATGGGGCCATGCACATGGCCATGGCACCGGCTCTGGATCCGGCCACCTTTGACAGGGTGCTGGCCAGCGCCCGCGCCGCCGGCATCGATGCCAGCAAGCTGGAGATCCGTCCGGGGCGCAGCGCCGACAAGGCCTGGACGGTGAGCGAGATCGACCGCCGCTGGCCGACCCAGGTAGACGCCGTCGCCGTCGATCCGACCAGTTTCAAGGTGGTCGATCAGGTGCGCTTCGCCCAGTACTCGCTGCCGGCCAAGCTGACCCGCTGGGGCATCGATGCCCACATGGGCGTGCTGTTCGGCCTGGCCAACCAGCTGGTGCTGGTGGCCATCGCCCTTGGCCTGCTGCTGATGACCCTCTGGGGCTATATGCTCTGGTGGCGTCGCCGCCCCTCCCGGGACCCCGCGCAACCCGGCCTCATCACCCTCTGGCGCCGGCTGGCGCCGCTGCCGCGGCTGCTGGTGCCGCTGGTGGCCCTGGCGCTCGGCCTCTGCCTGCCGGTATTGGGCGGCAGCCTGCTGCTGTTCCTGCTGCTAGACGCCCTGCTCGGCCTGCGCCGCCCGGCCTTGCGCGTGGAAGCCGGTTCGGCCTGAGGCTTTCGTCGGGTGGCTGTTGGGCTTCGCGGGGCTTAGCCCAACCCACGTGAGCTCTCATTCTCCCTCTCCCTTTAGGAGAGGGCCGGGGGTGAGGGCCGCTCCAGCGCAAGATCCAGGCCCCTGGTGTTGGGCTTCGCGGGGCTCAGCCCAACCTACGGAAGCACTCCCTCGCTCCGACTACCCCTCTCCCCCTGGGAGAGGGCTGGGGTGAGGGTCGCTCCAGCACAAGGTCCAGGCC
>CAUQPA010000657.1:0-2684 GCA_963519325.1 uncultured Pseudomonas sp.
TGCGCTGCGTCAAGGTCATCCAGGAGACCTGGGACGTGCGCACCTTCTGCTTCACGGCCGAAATCCCGCTGATGTACTTCTTCAAGCCGGGGCAGTTCGTCACCCTGGAACTGGAGATCGGCGGCCGCCAGGTGATGCGCTCCTACACCATCTCCAGCTCGCCCTCGGTGCCCTACAGCTTCTCCATCACCGTCAAGCGCGTGCCGGGTGGCCAGGTGTCCAACTGGCTGCACGACAACCTGAAGGTCGGCGACAACCTGGCGGTACACGGCCCGGTCGGGCTGTTCAACGCCATCGACTATCCCGCCGACAAGGTACTTTACCTGTCCGGCGGGGTGGGCATCACCCCGGTGATGTCCATGGCGCGCTGGTTCTACGACACCAACGCCAACGTCGACATGGTCTTCGTGCACAGCGCCCGTACCCCGCGCGACATCATCTACCGCCACGAGCTGGAACACATGGCCGCGCGGATCGACAACTTCGTGCTCAACATGGTGTGCGAGCGTACCGAGCACGGCGAGTCCTGGGCCGGCTACCGCGGCTACTTCGACCGGCGCATGCTGGAGCTGATGGCGCCGGACTTCCGCGAGCGCGAGATCTTCTGTTGCGGCCCCACCCCCTACATGAACGCGGTCAAGGCCATGCTCCGCGAGCTGGGCTTCGACATGGCGCGCTACCACGAGGAATCCTTCGGCGCGACGCCGCCGGAAGCCAAGGTGGAGGCGGCGGAACAGGCCGAGGCCGCGGCGGACCTGCCACCGATCCCGCTCGAGGCCCAGTGCCTGATCTCCTTCACCGACAGCGGCAAGAGCGTCAGCATCGGCCCCGGCGAGACCATCCACGGCGCGGCGGCCAAGCTCGGCCTGCACATTCCCAAGGCCTGCGGCATGGGCATCTGCGGCACCTGCAAGGTACTCAAGAAGAGCGGTGAGGTGGTCATGGACCACAACGGTGGCATCACCGAGGAAGACGAGGCCGAAGGCTACATCCTGTCCTGCTGCAGCATCCCGCAAGGGGATGTGCAGATCGAGTTCTGATGGAGTGACGTCGATTGGGCTGAGACGGTTTCATCGTCGAAGCTCAACGCTGCCCAAATCAACCCCGTATCGTTGGGCTTCGGCGGTGGAGCTGCCTCAGCGCCAACCTACGACAAGACTCCCCGTAGGTTGGCGCTGAGCATAGCGAAGCCCAACATCGCCAAAATCAATTTCACGCGGTTGGGCTTCGGCGCTGGAGCTGCCTCGACCCAACTTACGACGAGACTCCCCGTAGGTTGGCGCTGAGCATCGCGAAGCCCAATACCGCCAAGATCAATTCACGCTGTTGGGCTTCGGCGCTGGAGCTGCCTCGACCCAACCTACGACGAGACTTCCCGTAGGTTGGCGCTGAGCATCGCGAAGCCCAACATCGCCAAGATCAATTGCGCGCTGTTGGACTTCGACCGTGAAGTCGCCTCAACCCCACCTAGGGCGCGACGCTGCGCTAGGCGATCTGCGTCGGCAGGAGCAGGGTAATGACCACCTCACCGGCGCCATTGGCGAAGCGCGCCTCGCCGCCGAAGCTCTCGCTGAGCGCCTTGACGATGGGCAGGCCCAGGCCCCAGCCGCGCTTGTCGCTGCGGGTGGAGATGAAATAGGGCGTCGCCAGGTTGGCCAGGACCTCGTCCGGAAACTGGCCGAGGTTGCGCAACTCCAGCACCACCCGCTCATCGACCAGCCGCTGGCGGACCTGGATCGGTGTGCCGGTCTGGCCATGCTTGGCAGCGTTGAGCACCAGGTTGTCGAAGATACGCAGGAAGGCGTATCTGTCCCACAGCACCTCCAGCCCCGGGGTCTCCAGCTGCAGGTCGAGCGGGTTGCCGAATTGCAGCCGCAGGTTGGCCGCGGCCTCTTCCAGCAACGGGCCCAGCACCAGCGGATCGCCGCTCAGGCGTACGCCGCCGCCCAGGCTCATGTGGCTGATGTCGAGGACATCGGTGATCATCTGGTTCATGCGCTGCAGGTTGTCGTGCAGGGTCTGCAGCAGGTCGTCGGTGCGCCGCGCCGGGTTGCGCTGCATCAGGTTGACCACCATGGTGGCGGCGGTGAGTGGCGAGCGCAGGTCGTGGTTGAGGGACCTCATGAAGCGCTCGAGCATGACCTTTTCCGCCTGCAGGTCTTCGCTGCGAGCGATGGCCGAGTTGCGCTGCTGTTCCATGTGCCCGACCCGGGAACTGGCCTTGAGCAGGGCACCGACCGTGGCCAGTACCTCTTCCGGGTTGATCGGATGGGTCAGGTAGGCCTGGGCGCCGGTGTTGAAGCCCTGGGCCTTGTCCTTGCCCGAGACGAAGGTGGCCGAGATGTTGATGATGGCCGGCAGCCGGCCCCAGCCACGCTTGCCTTCGATGGCCTGGATCAGCTCGAAGCCGGTGGTGTCCGGCAGGTTGACGTCGATGATCACCAGCTCGACGTCATCGTCGATCAACAGCAAGCCACTGGCGCCGCTGGCCGCTTCGAGCACCTGGTAGTGGGGCTGGGTCGCCAGGATCTTGCGCAAGACGTAGCGATTGGCCTCGGTGTCGTCGATGATGACGATGCGGCGCAGGGCGTCAGTCATCGGTCAGGCTCCGCGCCAGGGTGCAGACCGCGGCGAGCAGCCGCTCGGCGTGGTCGGGGGCGTGCTTGAACAGGATGGCGTGGCAG
>CAUQPA010000658.1:0-2680 GCA_963519325.1 uncultured Pseudomonas sp.
AAGAAACGGATGTGCCAGTGGATGTCCTCTACCCAGATGGCCACGTGTTCCAGATAGGCCTTGGGAATGCTCATGGTGTGGCGTCCTCTTGTTGTCTATCGGCCAGCGCGCGCTCGAGGCCCTTGATGCAGGCGACCAGCGTGGCATTGACCGGGGTCGGTACGCGGTACTGCTGGCCGAGCCGCACCACCGCGCCATTGATGAAGTCGATTTCGGTGATCGAACCCTTCTGCAGACTCTGCAGCATGGAGGTCTTGAACGAGGACGGCAGCCCTTCGCGCGCCAGTTGCCAGGCGGCTTCCGGCTCCTTTAGCCCCAACTCGACGCCAGCGGCGCGGGCCACGGCGATGGCCTCGGCCACCGCCTGCAAGGCGGTATCGCGCAGGAGCGGCTCGCTGTAGAGCTGGCCGTAGGTGAGCTGGGTGATACCGGTGAGCGCCCCGGTGGCGACGTTCACCTGCAGCTTGTCCCACAGGGTGCCGAGGATGTTGCCGCTGACCGTGGTGGCGAGCCCCGCGCCGGCGAAGGCGTCGGCCACCGCCTGTACCCGCGGCGTGAGCTGGCCATCGAGTTCGCCGATGATGGTCTGCTTGCCCGCCACCCCGCTGCGGATCCGTCCCGGTCCGAGCAGCACCCCGCCGACGTAGGTCTTGCCGGCGATCACCCGCTCGCGGCCGACGATCTCGGCCAGCAGTTCTTCGTGACCGAGGCCGTTCTGCAGCGACAGCACCAGGGTGTGCGGACCGACCAGCGCCAGCGCCTGGGTCATGGCCGCCACCGTGGCGAAGGACTTGACCAGTACCACCACCAGGTCGACCACTCCGACGGCGTTGGCATCGTCGGCGGCCTGCACCTGGACGACCCGGTTGCCCTCGGCGACTTCGATCGCCAGGCCCGCGTGGCGGATCGCCTGGATATGGGCATTGGGCCGGTTGAGCAGCCAGGTGTCGTGCCCCGCTTCGCTTAGCCAGGCACCGAAGGTGCTGCCGAGCGCGCCGGCACCCAGGACGCAGATTTTCATAGGGGATAGCGCTCCTTGTTTTGTCCCTACCCTAGGCTCGCGCGTCCTATTGAGCTATACAAAGAGATCAATCCGGCCATCAGGAATTCTAATAATGCTCCCGACGGAAGGCCTTCCCGAGCCCAAGCTGCTGATGCTGTTCGAGGTGCTCTACAGCACCGGCAGCGTGACCCGGGCCGCCGAGCAACTCGGGCAGAGCCAGCCCACCATCAGCCTCTGGCTGGGCAAGTTGCGCCAACAGCTGCGCGACCCGCTGTTCGTGCGCACCCCCGGCGGCATGAAGCCCACGCCCCAGGCCGAGGCGTTGATCACGCCCTGTCGCGAGGTGCTGGAATCCCTGCGCCGCCTGGTCGCCTGGGAGGTCGCCTTCGATCCCGCCACTGCCCAGCGGCTGTTCCGCCTGTGCCTGAGCGATGCCAGCCATATCACCCTGTTGCCGCGCATCCTGGCGCACCTGCGCGAGGTGGCGCCCGGCGTGCGGCTGGAGATCGCCCGGATCGACGGCAATACCGAGCAGGCCCTGGAGATCGGCGAGGCGGACCTGGCAGTCGGCTTCATCCCCTGGCTGGGCGGCGGCATCTATCAGCAAGTGCTGTTTCCCCAGGACTGGGTCTGCCTGGTCAGTGCCGAGCATCCGCGCCTGCAGGACGGCCTCACGGCGGCGGCCTACGCCCGGGAAGGTCATGTGCTGGTCAGCGCGGGGACCGGTCAGAAGTTGCTGGAGGCGGGACTGGTCCGCGCCGAGGTGCAGCGCCGGATCGTGCTGGAGCTACCCGGCTTTCTCGGCGTGGGCGCGGTGGTCGGCAACTCCGACCTCATCGTCACCCTGCCACGCCACATAGGTACCACCCTGGCCACGACCTACGGATTAGAGCTTCACGAGTGTCCGGTGCCCATCGAGGCCTTCGCGGTCAAGCAGCACTGGCATGCCCGCTATCACCAGGACGCCGGCAACCGCTGGCTGCGTGGCGTCTTCGTCGAGCTGTTCGGGCGGAGCCGCTGATCTTCCAGGGTTTCTCCAAGCGGAAACGAAAAAGCCCCAGCACGGGGCTAGGGCTTCTCTGGGCAGGACGCCTGGACGATCAGTTGTCCAGGGCCGGGCGCTGGCCGGAAATGGCGATGCGCTTGGGCTTGGCTTCTTCCGGGATCACTCGTACCAGCTCGATGCTCAGCAGGCCGTGCTTGAGATCGGCGCCCTTTACCTCGATATGGTCGGCGAGGCGGAAGGACAGCTTGAAGGCACGCTGGGCGATGCCCTGGTGCAGGAAGGTTACGCTCTCGGCGCTGTTTTCGCGCCGGCCGCCCTTGACGGTCAGGACGCCACGCTCGACTTCGATTTCCAGGTCATCTTCCTGGAGGCCGGCGGCGGCGATCACGATGCGATACTGGTCGTCACCGTGCTTCTCGACGTTGTAGGGCGGATAGGAGCTGCCAGCGTCGTTGCGCAGGGCGGATTCGAACAGGTCGTTGAACCGGTCGAAGCCGACGGAATGACGGAACAGCGGGGCCAGGGACAGTACGTTGCTCATGGTGAATCTCCTGATAGGTTCAGCAAGTTTCGGTATTGCCTGCGGGACCCGACTTCGGCATCCCGCATGAACCTAGATAGGAACCCCCCACAAAATTTCAAGGGCGAATCCCGACGAACGGTAGTGCCCC
>CAUQPA010000659.1:0-2680 GCA_963519325.1 uncultured Pseudomonas sp.
CCGCGGCCCGTGCCAAGCGCGCCGCCCGGGCGACCAGCGCCCTGCACCGCAAGCAGGCCACCGCCCAGGCTGCCACCCGCAACGTGGGTGCCCAGGTCGCGACCCGCGCCATGGACCTGGTCGGCACCCCCTATCGCTTCGGTGGTACCAATCCGCAGAACGGCCTGGATTGCAGCGGCCTGGTGAACTACGTCTACCGCGACGTGCACAACGTCAAGCTGCCGCGTACTTCCCGTGAACTGGCCCAGCTCAAGGGACCCAAGGTCGCCCGTGGCGATCTCAAGGCCGGCGACCTGGTGTTCTTCAAGACCGGGCAGCGCAGCGGCATCGATCACGTCGCCATCTACCTGGGCAACGATAGATTCGTCCATGCCCCGCGCAGTGGCGAGAGCGTCCGCGTCGATCACCTGAGCAAGCCCTACTGGACCAAGAGGTTCGCCTCGGCGAAGCGCGTGCTGCAACAGCCCACCACCCTGGCGGCGGAAACCGAGCCCGTCGCGGACAAGCCGCGTACCAAGCGTACCCGCAAGTCCTGATCCCTCCCCCTCGCTCCGCCGGGCCCTACCGCCCGGCGGAGTGTCGCCCCACTCGGCGCCGCCCGGCGCAAAGCCATTGAACGACGCTCCGCTTCCCGGATACTGTATGCAATCACAGTCCAGGAGGTCTCGATGGAGCTCGCCGACAAGCTGATCATTCTCGCCGATGCCGCCAAGTACGACGTGTCCTGCGCTAGCAGCGGCGCGCCCAAGCGCAGCTCGAAGGGCAAGGACGGCCTGGGCTCGACCGATGGCATGGGCATCTGCCACAGCTTCACCCCCGATGGGCGCTGCGTGGCGCTGCTCAAGGTGCTGCTGACCAACTTCTGCCAGTACGACTGCCAGTACTGCGTCAATCGCCGCAGCAGCAACGTGCCGCGGGCGCGCTTCACGCCCGAGGAAGTGGTGCAGCTGACCCTCGACTTCTACCGGCGCAACGTCATCAGCGGGCTGTTTCTCAGCTCCGGCATCATCCGCTCCTCCAACTACACCATGGAGCAGATGACCCGGGTGGCCCAGCTGCTGCGCGAACAGCACCAGTTCCGCGGCTACATCCACCTCAAGACCATTCCCGACGCCGACCCCGAGATCATCGCCCAGGCCGGTCTCTATGCCGATCGCCTGTCGGTGAACATCGAGCTGCCCACCGAGAGCAGCCTGGTCAAGCTGGCGCCGGAAAAGAACGGCAGCAGCATCCGCAAGACCATGGGCAACATCCGTCTCGGCCTGGAGGAAGCCGAGGCCGAAGCCAAGGCGCCGCGCTTCGCGCCGGCGGGCCAGAGCACCCAGATGATCGTCGGTGCCGATGCCACCAACGACCGTACCATCCTCGATACCGCTCAGACGCTCTATGGCGCCTACCGCCTCAAGCGCGTCTACTACTCGGCCTTCAGCCCCATCCCGGAAAGCCCGGGTACCGTGCCGCTGCAGCCGCCACCGTTGCTGCGCGAGCACCGGCTGTACCAGGCCGACTTCCTCATGCGTGGCTATGGCTTCCAGGCGGAGGAGCTGCCCACCGAAGACGGGCAGTTGCCGCTGGACGTGGATCCCAAGCTGGCCTGGGCGCTGCACAATCGCGCCATCTTCCCGCTGGATCTCAATCGCGCCGACCAGGCGCTGATCGCCCGGGTCCCCGGTATCGGCGTGCTCTCGGCCAAGCGCCTGGTGGAGCTGCGGCGCGAACGGCGCATCCGCTACGCCGACCTGATCCGCCTGAAATGCAGCGTGGAGAAGGCGCGGCCCTTCATCATCACCCAGGACTACCGCCCGCAGCCGCGTCTGGCGGAATCCCTCGACCTGCGCCGGCAGCTCGCCGAACCACCCGCCCAGCTCGCCCTGCTCTAGATGCAGAGAGTCGATTTCGACGGCACCTTCGCCGGCTGGCGCAAGGAGGCGCGCCGCCTGCTCCAGGCGGGCATCGCCCCGGCGCAGGTGAGCTGGCAGGAGAGTCGCGGCCTGGGCGATCTGTTCGATGAGCCGGCCGAGGCCGTGGCGACCCCTCCCAGCGGCGCCGTGCGTATCCCGCCGCAACTGGCCGAAGCCCTGACCTACGCCGCCTGTTTTCGCAGCGACGATCGCTGGGCCCTGCTCTACCAGGTACTCTGGCGGGTCGCCCGCGGCGAACGGGCAGCCATGCTGGCAGGTGACGAAGACGGCAGCGAACTGCAGCGCCGGGTCAAGGCGATCCGCCGCGAGATCCACCACGTGCATGCCTTCCTCAGGTTTCGCCCGCGCGCGGAAAGCGCCGGCCCGCCGGCCTGGGTGGCCTGGCATCAGCCGGCCCACGATGTGCTGGCCCTGGCAGCGCCGCACTTCTGCGACCGCATGGGCAACAGCAGCTGGCTGATCGCCACGCCGGAAGCCGCCGCCCTCTGGGATGGCCAGGCACTGCAGCTGGTGCAGCCCTGCCCCACCGATCTGCAGCAGCTGGCCCGCCAGACGCCGGAAGACGACGACCGCAACGCCGGCGACGAACTCTGGCGCGCCTATTACCGCAGCACCTTCAACCCGGCGCGGGCCAATCCGCGGACCCTGAGAGGCAACATGCCGGCGCGCTTCTGGAAGGACCTGCCGGAAGGCCCGCTGATCCCGGCGCTGCTCAGCGAGGCGCGCGCCGGCGCCCAGCGCCTGGCCCAGGCCGAAGC
>CAUQPA010000660.1:0-2675 GCA_963519325.1 uncultured Pseudomonas sp.
CGCCCGCTTCAAGGCCCAGGCCACCAAGGCGCGCCAGGCGCAGAGCCGGATCAAGGCCCTGGAACGCCTGGAGGAACTGGCGCCGGCCCATGTCGACTCGCCCTTCGAATTCGTCTTCCGCGAGGCGGACAAGCTGTCCAGCCCGCTGCTGGATCTCGCCGAGGGTCGCCTCGGCTATGGCGAGACCACCATCCTGCACCCGGTCAAGCTGCAGCTGGCGCCGGGCGCGCGCATCGGCCTGCTCGGCCCCAACGGCGCCGGCAAGTCGACCCTGATCAAGACCCTGGCCGCGGAGCTGGAGCCCCTTGGCGGCCGCCTGCAGCGTGGCGAGAACCTGGCGATCGGCTACTTCGCCCAGCACCAGCTCGACTCCCTGGACGCCAAGGCCAGTCCGTTGCTGCACCTGCAGCGTATCGCCCCCGGCGAGCGCGAGCAGAGCCTGCGCGATTTCCTCGGCGGCTTCGACTTCCGCGGTCCGCGCTGTGACGAGGCGGTGCTGAATTTCTCCGGTGGCGAGAAGGCGCGCCTGGCCCTGGCGCTGATCGCCTGGCAGAAGCCCAACCTGCTGTTGCTGGACGAACCCACCAACCACCTGGACCTGGACATGCGCCTGGCCCTGACCCTGGCCCTGCAGGAATTCGCCGGGGCGGTGCTGGTGGTCTCCCACGACCGCCACCTGCTCAAGAGCACCACCGACGAATTCCTGCTGGTGGCCGACGGCAAGGTGCAGGCCTTCGATGGCGACCTGGATGACTACAGCCGCTGGCTGGTGGACTTCCGCGCCCGCCAGGAGCCGAACGCCGCCCCAGGCGACGGTGCCCCGCTCGACAAGACCGATCGCAAGGCCCAGCGCCAGGCCGCCGCGGCGCTGCGCCAGCAACTGGCGCCGCTGAAGAAGGCCGCCGACAAGCTGGAGGCGGAGCTGGGCAAGGTGCAGGAAAAACTCGCCGCCCTGGAGGCCCGGCTGGGCGACAGCGGCCTCTACGACGCCGGGCGCAAGGACGAGCTGCGCCAGGCGCTGGCCGACCAGGCGGCGGCCAAGACCCGTGAAGCCGAGCTGGAAGAGCAGTGGCTGGAGGCCATGGAGCGCCTGGAAGAGCTGCAAGCCGAACTCGAGGGGGCCTGATGACGGAGTGGCTGCACACCTGGCTGCCCGGCTGGGGCGACTACCTGCTGGTGGCCGGTCAGGTCGCCCTGGTCCTGCTCATCGGCTACGTCCTGCAGCGCTTCGTGGCGCGGGCCGTCACCGGCCTCGGCGAGCGCTATCCGCTGCCGCCGCAGATCGTCCTGGGGCTGCGCGGCACCCTGCGCTGGCTGATCATGGGCAGCGCCATCCTCATGGCGCTGGAGCGCTTCGGGGTCTCCGCGGCAGTGCTCTGGACGGCCATTTCCGGCTTCGTCGCGGTGGCCGCGGTAGCCTTCTTCGCCATCTGGAGCGTACTCTCCAACCTGTTCTGCGCGGTGCTGATCTTCACCGTCGGCCCCTTCCGCCTGGGCGATCGCATCGAGGTGCTGGATGCCTCCGACAAGCCCGGCATCAAGGGCCGGGTGGTGGCCATCAACATGCTCTTCGTGACCCTGCAGGAGCTCGACGAGCAGCAGGAGGGCGCCCTGGTGCAGATTCCCAATACCCAGTTCTTCCAGAAGTCGGTGCGGCGCTGGCGCGATGCCGACGGTTCCTTCGATTTCCATCTCGACAGGTGAGCTCATGAGTCTGCAGGTCTGGACCGGTTTCTTCATTGCCTGCTGGATGATCAGCCTGTCGCCGGGTGCCGGCGCCATCGCCTCCATGAGCGCCGGCGTGACCCTGGGCTTTCGCCGCGGCTACTGGACCGCCATCGGCCTACAGCTGGGGCTGGCCTTGCAGATCGCCGTCGTCGCGGTCGGCGTCGGCGCCCTGCTGGCGACCTCCCAACTGGCCTTCACCCTCATCAAGTGGTTCGGCGTGGCCTATCTCGCCTACCTGGCCATCCGCCAGTGGCGCGCAGCGCCCATGGACCTGGGCGCCCTGGTGGCCGGCGAACGGGCGCCGCCGCGGATCGGCGCCCTGGTGCTGCGCGGCTTCCTGGTCAACGTCAGCAACCCCAAGGCGCTGATCTTCATGCTCGCGGTGCTGCCCCAGTTCGTCGATCCCCAGGCGCCCCTGACCGCCCAGTACCTGATCATCGGGGTGACCATGGTCAGCGTCGACCTGATCGTGATGGCGGGCTATACCGGCCTGGCTGCGCGGGTGCTGACCCTGCTGCGGATGCCGCGGCAGCAGCGGTTGACCAACCGGGTCTTCGCCAGCCTGTTCCTCGCCGCGGCGGCCTTGCTGTCCACGGTCAGGCGCGCGGCGCTCTGACCGCGGGTCTCGCTACCAGACCACTGGCTGGCCCTGCCAGTCCCAGAAACTGCCGGTGGCGGCCGGGCCCTGCGCGGCCAGGACTTCCAGCAGGCGCTCCGCCGCGTAGGCGGGCGTGAACAGTCGCTCGGCCGGCACTCGCGCCTGGAAGGGGCGTGACAGCGCGGTATCCGTGGTGCCGGGATGCAGCGCCAGCACGCAGCTCTCGGGATTGAGCCGCTGGAGTTCGATGCTAGCGCAGCGCAGGCCCTGGTTGAGGGCTGCCTTGGCCATGCGGTAGCCGTACCAGCCGCCTAGGTGGTTGTCGCCGATGGAGCCGACCCGGGCCGAC
>CAUQPA010000661.1:0-2674 GCA_963519325.1 uncultured Pseudomonas sp.
GCCCTATGCCGACTGCCCAGCGGATGAGCACAGCCGGGCCGCCGACCTGCTGCGCCTGGACAGCGGTTGCGGCGATCTCCATCTGGTCCCCGGGGTGATGCAGCGCGGTGAGCTGCCCAACGTCCTGCGCGGCGAGGAAACCCAGGTGTTCGGTGCCCTCGAACTGGAACCGGATCTGGCCGCCGAGGCCCTGCTGGTCTTGCCCGGTACCCACAGCAAGTGGGTGCGGGTGCGCGATGGCCGCCTGACCGATTTCGCCACCTACATGACCGGCGAGTTGTTCGCCGTGCTGCGCGAACACTCCATCCTCGGTCGTCCGGCCAGCGAGGCCGGTGCCGAAGCCAGTGCCGAGGCCTTCCGCCTGGGCCTCACCACGGCGCGCGACGCCGGGGCCGAGGGCCTGTTCGGCCGGCTGTTCACCGCCCGCAGCCGGGTGCTGGCCGGCGAGCTGGGCGCGGCCCACAGCCTCGACTACCTGTCCGGCCTGCTGATCGGCGAAGAGCTGCGCAGCCAGGTCGCTGCCCTCGCGGGCAATCCCTGCCTGCCCCTGGTGCTGATCGGCGACGCGGCGCTCTGCCAGCGCTATCGCGACGCCCTGGCGCTGTTCGATATCCACCAGGTCCGCCTGCTGGAGCAGGCCACCCGGGCCGGGCTCTGGCGCCTGGCTCAGGCCGCCGGCCTGCTCCCCACCTCTGGAGGCTCCCATGCTTGATACCTACCTTAAGGACCTGCCGCTGATCGCCATCCTGCGCGGCGTCACCCCGGATGAAATCGTCGCGGTCGGCCGCGCCCTCTACGACACCGGCTTTCGCGTCATCGAGATCCCGCTCAATTCGCCGCAGCCCTTCGACAGCATCCGCCGGCTCACCGCCGAGCTGGGCGACAGCTGCCTGATCGGCGCTGGCACCGTGCTCACCGAGGCCCAGGTGGCCGAGGTGGACGCCGCCGGTGGCCGGTTGATCGTCTCGCCCAACGCCAACCTCGCGGTGATCCGCGCCAGCAAGGCCGCCGGCCTGGTCAGCGCGCCGGGCGTGGCCACCCCCTCGGAAGGCTTCGCCGCCCTCGACGCCGGGGCCGACAGCCTCAAGCTGTTCCCCGCCGAGCAACTCGGCCCGGCGCTGGTCAAGGCCTGGCGCGCGGTCTTTCCCAAGGAGCTGGCGCTCTTGCCGGTGGGCGGCATCACCCCGGACAACATGGGTCCCTACGTGGCCGCCGGCGCCAACGGCTTCGGCCTCGGCTCGGCGCTGTACAAGCCAGGCCTGAGCGCCGCCCAGGTGAGCGCCAATGCCCAGGCCTTCGCGGCGGGGTGGCGGGCTCTTTCCTGATCTGATCGCGGTCATGGCGGTTCGCCGTCGCGACCGCTCCTACAAGAGCCTGTAGGAGCGGTCCACGACCGCGATTTGCCCAATCCCCTCGATTCCAATAATTACCGTCGAGACTCCACACCATGAAGATCACCAAACTCACCACCTACGTCGTCCCGCCGCGCTGGTGCTTCCTCAAGATCGAGACCGACGAGGGCATCCACGGCTGGGGCGAACCCGTGCTGGAAGGCCGCGCCCATAGCGTGGCCGCCGCGGTCGACGAATTGGCCGACTACCTGATCGGCAAGGACCCGCGCAACATCGAAGACCACTGGACGGTGCTCTATCGCGGCGGCTTCTATCGTGGCGGCGGCATCCACATGAGCGCCCTGGCCGGCATCGACCAGGCGCTGTGGGACATCAAGGGCAAGGCCTTGGGCGTACCCGTGCACGAATTGCTCGGCGGTCAGGTGCGCGAGAGCATCCGCGTCTATTCCTGGATCGGCGGTGATCGCCCGGCGGAGACCGCGGCCCAGGCGCTGGAGCGCCAGGCCAAGGGCTTCACCGCCATCAAGATGAATGCCAGCGAAGAGATGCAGTTCGTCGACACCTACGACAAGGTCGACCAGGTGATCGCCAACGTCGCCGCCATCCGCGACGCCTGCGGTCCGCACTTCGGCATCGGCGTGGACTTCCATGGCCGGGTGCACAAGCCCATGGCCAAGGTGCTGGTCAAGGAACTGGAGCAATTCCGCCTGATGTTCATTGAGGAGCCGGTGCTCAGCGAGCACCACGAGGCACTCAAGGAGATCGCCCTGATGAGCAACACGCCCATTGCCCTGGGCGAGCGGCTGTACTCGCGCTGGGACTTCAAGCGCATCCTCCAGGAAGGCTACGTCGACATCCTGCAGCCCGATCCCTCCCATGCCGGCGGCATCACCGAGACGCGCAAGATCGCCAACATGGCCGAGGCCTACGACGTCGCCATCGCCCTGCATTGCCCGCTCGGCCCCATCGCCCTGGCGGTCAACCTGCAGCTGGACGCCAACTGCTACAACGCCTTCATCCAGGAGCAGAGCCTGGGCATCCACTACAACCAGGGCAACGACCTGCTCGACTACATCAAGAATCCCGAGGTGTTCGACTACGGCGACGGCCACGTGAAGATTCCGCAGGGACCGGGGCTGGGCGTCGAGGTCAACGAGGAATTCGTCAAGGAACGCGCCGCCATCGGCCATCGCTGGCGCAACCCGGTGTGGCGGCACAAGGACGGCAGTTTCGCCGAGTGGTGAGAGACGCACTCACCCCAACCCTCTCCCGTGGGGAGAGGTGGCAAGAGCAGGAGCGCGGAGTTTCGCTCTCGTTCGGAC
>CAUQPA010000662.1:0-2666 GCA_963519325.1 uncultured Pseudomonas sp.
GAGCGAGGGGACCCGGAGCGCAGCGGAGGGCCGAAGCGTGGGGACAGCGTTTTTGGTTACTTTTGCCGCGACTGGCAAAAGTGACTCGCCCGAGGGGGCGAAACAAGAACCATCAAAGCACTCGATAAACAGCTAGGGGCACCCATACACCCAAGGTGCAAATTTGAAGTCTCGTACCGTTGGGCTTCGCTCCGCTCAACCCAACCTACGAAAAATCCCCTCAGCGCACGCTCAACCTGTATCCCACTCGCTCCAGCCACTGGGCTTCCAGCTCGAAGTCGGCCTGGGTGAGGGGATTCTCCGCCAGCCAGCCATCGGGGAATTGCACGTCCAGGCTGCGCTCGCCGGCGCTGAGCTGGACGTCCGGGATGCTCTTGTGGCGGATGTGGTGGAAGAGGATGGCGAAGCGCAGCAGCAGGGTCAGGCGCAGCAGCGGCTCGCCTTCCGGGCCCAGCTCCTGCAGGCGATCCTGGGGAATGTTGCGGCGGTGGCCGCGCACCAGCAGCGCCAGGGCCTGCTGGTCACGGCGGGAGAAGCCGGGCAGGTCCGAGTGCTCGATGAGGTAGGCACCGTGCTTGTGGTACTGGTAGTGGGCGATGTCCAGGCCGACGCCGTGCAGCCGGGCCGCCCAGCGCAGCAGTTCGGCGTGGTTCTCGTCGGTCAGGCCCCAGGCGGTGGCGACCTGCGCCAGGGACTTGAGGGCGCGCTTTTCCACGCGCTCGGCGTGACGCTGATCGACGTGGTAGCGCTCGGCCAGGCCCTTGAGGGTGCGCTCGCGCACGTCCTCGTGGCTGTGCCGGCCGATCATGTCGTAGAGCACCCCTTCGCGTAGGGCGCCTTCGGAGAGGTGGATCTCCTGCAGCTCCAGGGCCTTGAACAGGGCCTCGAGGATGGCCAGGCCACCGGGCAGGATGGCGCGGCGATCCGGTTTCACGCCATCGATGTTGAGCAGGTTGATGTCGCCCTGCTTGAGCAGCTTGCGCTTGAGCCACTCGATGCCGTCCGGGGTGATCTCGCCATTGCCACGGCCGGCCGCCTGGATCGCCAGGGCCACCGCGCGGATGGTGCCGGAGGCGCCCAGGGCCTGGTGCCAGCCCATCTCGCGCAGGCCCTGGTCGATGTTCATCAGTTCCAGGCGCGCGGCGGTGTAGGCACGGGCGTATTGGGCCGCGGTGATCTTGCCGTCGGCGAAGAACCTCTTGGTGAAGCTGACGCAACCCATCTGCAGGCTCTCGCGCTGCAGGGTCTCGAAACGTTGGCCGATGATGAATTCGGTGCTGCCGCCGCCGATGTCGGTCACCAGGCGGCGTCCGGGCACGTCGGGCATGGAGTGGGAGACGCCCAGGTAGATGAGGCGTGCCTCCTCGCGACCGGAGATGACCTCCACCGCATGGCCGAGCACGGCTTCGGCGCGCTGGATGAATTCGGCGCGATTGCGCGCCTCGCGCAGGGCGTTGGTGCCCACCACCCGCACGGTGCCGCGCGGCATGCCGGCGATCAGCTGGGCGAAGCGGCGCAGGCAGTCGAGGCCGCGCTGGATGGCTTCTTCGCTGAGCAGGCGCGACTCGTCGAGGCCGGCGGCCAGCTGGATCTTCTCGCCCAGCCGCTCAAGGATGCGGATCTCCCCGTGGAAGTTGCGCGCCCGGACGATATGGAAGCTGTTCGACCCCAGGTCAATGGCGGCGATCAGTTCATGGGGTTCGGCTGGCGAAGGCTGCATCTGGAGGCTCTCGGCGATAAACCGCGCCATCGTGCCAGCTAGCCGGTGACAGCTTCAAGCGCACAGCGGTTACGGTTGCGCAAAGTGGCAGAAAAAATAGGGTTTTTCCGCCTCAGGAGGCCACCTGGCCAATGAACTGGGCCAGTTCCGGCGTCTGCGGGCGGGCGAACAGCTCCTGGGGGTGACCGCTCTCGTGGACCTTGCCCTGGTGCATGAACACCAGCTTGTCGCCCACCTCGCGGGCGAATCTCATCTCGTGGGTGACCATGATCAGCGTCATGCCCTCGCTGGCCAGCTGCTTGACCACGGCGAGCACCTCGTTGACCAGCTCCGGGTCCAGCGCCGAGGTGATCTCGTCGCACAGCAGCACCTTGGGTGACATGGCCAGGGCGCGGGCGATGGCCACCCGCTGCTGCTGGCCGCCGGACAGGCGATCCGGATAGCTGTCGAACTTCTCCGCCAGGCCGACCCGGTCGAGCATCTGCCGGGCCAGGGCGCGGGCTTCGTCCTTGCTGGTCTTCTTCACCACCTGGGGTGCCAGCATCACGTTCTCGCCCACGGTGAGATGGGGGAAGAGGTTGAACTGCTGGAAGACCATGCCGACCTTCTGCCGCAGCGACCTCAGGTTGACCCGGGCGGCGTCCAGGTATTCGCCATCCACCTCGATGACGCCGTCGTTGATCGATTCCAGGCCGTTCAGGGTACGCAGCAGGGTGCTCTTGCCCGAGCCGCTCTTGCCGATGATGGCCACCGCCTGGCCTTCCTCGACGGTCAGGTCGATGCCCTTGAGCACATGGTGATTGCCATAGTGTTTGTGCAGGGCGGTCACTCTAAGCAGCGGCATGCAGTCTCCTTTCCAGCCAGCGTGCGGCCAGCGACAGCGGGTAGCAGAGGATGAAGTAGCCCAGGGCGGCGAGGCCATAGACGGTGAAGGGCTGGTAGGTGG
>CAUQPA010000663.1:0-2658 GCA_963519325.1 uncultured Pseudomonas sp.
TGATGATCGCCGGCTGGGTCGACCCGGTGGTGATGTTCATGCTCGGCACCGTGGCCGCGCTGTGCCTGAACTACCCCTCGGTGGACGCCCAGAAGGCGCGCATCGACGCCCACGCCAAGACCGCCCTGACCATGGCCAGCATCCTCTTCGCCGCCGGGGTCTTCACCGGCATCATGCAGGGCAGCGGAATGCTCAAGGCCATGGCCCAGGTAGCAGTGGCCGGCATCCCGGCCGGGCATGGCCAGCTGATCCCGGCGGTGGTGGGCTTTTTGTCCATGCCGCTGAGCCTGCTGTTCGATCCGGATTCCTTCTACTTCGGCGTCATGCCGGTGATCGCCGAGGTCGGCCGCAACCTGGGCGTCGATCCGGTGCAGGTGGCCCAGGCGTCGCTGCTCGGGGTGCACACCACGGGTTTCCCGGTCAGTCCCCTGACCCCGGCGACCTTCCTGCTGGTGGGCCTGTGCAAGCTGGACCTGGCCGATCACCAGCGCTTCACCATCCCCTTCCTGTTCGCGGCCTCGGTGCTGATGACCCTGACCGCCCTGCTCCTGGGAGTCTTCTAGATGAGCCGTCTTCTTCGCATCGGCTGCGGCGCCGGCTATTCTGGCGATCGCATCGAGCCCGCCGTGGAACTGGCCGAGCACGGCCGGCTGGACTACCTGGTCTTCGAATGCCTGGCCGAACGCACCATCGCCCTGGCGCAACAGGCGCGGCTGGCCGATCCCGAGGCCGGTTTCGATCCGCTGCTGGAGGCGCGGATGCGCCGTATCCTGCCGCTGCTGAATAAGGCTGGACGGCCGCGCCTGCGGGTAGTCACCAACATGGGCGCCGCCCATCCCTCCGCCGCGGCGCGCAAGGTCGCGGGGCTGGCGCGGGAGCTGGGCATAACCGGTCTGAAGATCGCCGCCGTGGCCGGCGACGATGTACTGGCGCAGCTGCCGGCCGAGGCCTTGCTGGACAACGGCCAGACCCTGGCCGAACTGGGCGACCGATTGATCTCGGCCAACGCCTACCTGGGCGTGGAAGGCATCGTCCAGGCCCTGGAGGCGGACGCCGATATCATCATCACCGGCCGAGTGGCCGATCCCTCGCTGTTCCTCGCGCCGCTGGTGCACGAATTCGGCTGGGCTGCGGACGACTGGGCGCGTCGCGGACGCGGCATCCTGGTCGGCCATCTGCTGGAATGCGCCGGCCAGGTCACCGGTGGCTACTTCGCCGATCCCGGCTACAAGGACGTCCCCGACCTCGCGCGCCTGGGCTTTCCGCTGGCCGAGGTGGACGCCGATGGTCATGCCACGATCACCAAGGTGGCCGGCTCCGGCGGTTGCGTGACCCCGGCGACCTGCACCGAGCAACTGCTCTATGAGGTGCATGATCCAGCGGCCTATCTCACGCCGGACGTCACCGCCGATTTTTCCGGCGTGGTCCTGCAGCAGGCCGCACCCGACCGGGTGGCAGTCAGCGGTGCGCGGGGTAAGCCGCGCCCGGAACAGCTCAAGGTCTCGGTGGGCTATCGCGACGGCTGGCATGGCGAAGGCCAGCTTTCCTACGCTGGCCCAGGTGCCCTGGCCCGTGCCCGCCTGGCGGCGGACGTAGTGCGCGAACGCCTGCAACTCTGTGGCGTAGCGGTCGAGGAATTGCGCTGCGAATTGATCGGCTGCGACGCCCTGCATGGGGAAACTCTAGCGGCCCGCGCCTCCGGCGAGCCCTGGGAGGTGCGGCTGCGCGTCGTCGGTCGCTGCGCCACTCGGGCGGCAGCGGTGCAGATCGGCAACGAGGTGGAAACTCTCTACACCAATGGTCCAGCGGGCGGCGGCGGCGCCACCAAGGCGGTCCGCGAGGTCATCGCCGTGGCCTCGCTGCTCTGGCCGCGCACTGCGGTCACCCCCACCCTGAACCTGGAGACGCTGCCATGAAACTGCGCGAAATCGCCCACGTCCGGACCGGCGACAAGGGCGACACCTCCAACATGGCGGTGATCGCCTATCGCCGCGAAGACTTCGAGCGCCTGCGCCAGGCGCTGACCGCCGAACGGCTGGCTGCCTGGTTCGCCGACAACCGCCCGGCCGACGCCGCGCCCGTGCGCCGCTACGAATTGCCGGCGCTGGGCGCCCTGAACTTCGTATTGCCCGGCGCGCTGCGTGGGGGTGTCACCCGTTCCCTGGCATTGGACGCCCATGGCAAGGGCCTGGGCGCGGCGCTGCTGGATTTGGAGCTGGACGCCTGAGCACGGCGATCAGCTGGGGCTGCCGACCTTGTCATTCGGCAGCTTCGTCAGCAGGACGGTGTCCTTGTCCAGCGGCACCTGGGCACCCTTGCGGCGCAACTCATTGATGGCGTGCAACAGGACCAGGTTGACCCGCTCAATATCGTGCATCTCGTTGGACCTGATCAGGCGCGATACCCGGGCGTGGTGATCGGGATCGACGAGCGTGATCAGCAGCCCGTCATCCCGCCACTCCAGTTGATGACCCAGCGGCGGATCGAGTTTGGCCAAGCGTTCTTGCAACCTGTCCATGCGCAGGCTCCCGGCGAAGGAACGTCACCCTTCAGGCTAGCCGCCGCGCTGAAGAACGCAAGACCTCTGCACGGCGCCTTTCATGAGAGTGCGGACTGGCAGCGAGCGGCCGTCCGGACTCGGGCAAGTTACCTCCAATC
>CAUQPA010000664.1:0-2657 GCA_963519325.1 uncultured Pseudomonas sp.
GTGCGTAAGTGCGTAAGTGCGTAAGTGCGTAAGTGCGTAAGTGCGTAAGTGCGTACACGACCGCGGATACGGTATTGGTGAGGCCATTCGGGA
The DNA here is from genome assembly GCA_963519325.1 of uncultured Pseudomonas sp. Classification (GTDB taxonomy): domain Bacteria; phylum Pseudomonadota; class Gammaproteobacteria; order Pseudomonadales; family Pseudomonadaceae; genus Chryseomonas. The sequence continues at coordinate 94 of CAUQPA010000664.1, forward strand.
GCTCCAGCGTTCTACCTTTAAACGTGAGCCATAAAAGGCTGCCGGCAGGTGTGAGCTATCTCGCTGCTAAGGCTACTACTAGAAAACGCCCAATCCGCGCAGCGCGGCTTGCTTCGCATCGGCCAGCTTGCCGGCCTTCAGCAGGGTTTTCTGTCGGGATACCCACGAGCCCAGTCGCAGCCTGTCGGCGGTCACGTGTTTCACCGGTACTGAGCCGCCGGCATTAGCGGCCAGGTAGTCTTGGAGCGCTGCATAGTGCTGCTGCCATGCAGCTTCCGCAGGATCGAAGGAAAATCCAGCGGCCAGCAGCCTGCCGTGATCCGGATCGTCCGGTTTGTCCTTCAGCCGCGTGCGCTGGTTGGAGCACCACCTGCCGAGCTTGTAACCGTCGATGGTCATGTAGGCGATCGGTACATTGCAGTGGCCATGTGCGGCCTTGAACTGCTCCAGGTGCCGTAGGCCTTGGTCGAAGGCCGCACCGAACATCTCCCACACAAAACCCAGCTGGTTCAGAAGCTCAATTCGCTGCTGCTCCATTTGGCCGTCGCGGTAGCGCGCGCGCTGATTCCCTACCCAGGTACCGAGCGCTGTCCCATCAGGCAGCACGAAGTCTAGCGGCACATTCACATGGCCTTGCCGTGCGCCAAATTCCTCCAGCGCGGTATAGGCGGCTTCCCAGCGGGCATCCAGCACGCCAGCGTCGAAGTCGAAGCCTAGGGCGGCCAGCCGATCACGCCTGGACAGGTCGATCTGACGGCTGCGTTGGTTCCGGCACCAGTCGGCCAGATCCGTACCGTCTACCAGCACCTGGCGCTGAGCAACGCGCAGGTGGCCATGCTCCTCCTTGAACGCCACCAGCGCCTGATACCGTTTCTCCCAGGCGTCGTCGAAGGGGCTTAGGATGAAGCCCAAGGCCTCGAGCAGCCGCTTCTTCCGCGGCGCCAGCCGGCCGAGGCGATAGGCCTTGCGCTGTTCGCTGCACCAGTGGCCAAGCGCGAGCCCGTCTGCGGTGACGACGTCGACGGTGGGGGAGGGCGATCCCCTGTCTGCCAGATAGCTGCGCAACGCTTCGTATCCCCGCTCCCAGGCATGCTCTCGCGGATCGAACTCGAAGCCGATGGCCTCCAGCTGCCCGGCACGGTTGGGCGCAAGCCGGCCTAGCCGGTGGAGCGCGCGCTGGCGTGAGCACCAGGCGCCCAGGGTGTGCCCACCCGGTGTGCGATAGCTGCACGCGACCCGGGCGTGGCCCCGGTCGGTCACGAAAGCACGCAGAAGACCGTAATAGTGCGGCCAGCTGCCGGCGATCCGCCCAACGAGCTCCGTTGACAGCACAGCCTTGAGGCCGGCGGCCCAGGCGCCGGCGCCAGGACGGCCAGCAGGCGCGAGGACGTGCAGCTTGTTGAACCAGTAGGGGGAGGCAGGCTGTCCGGTTTCGCCCTGGTCCACTGCGGCGCGCTGCACCTCGTTGAGCATGGCGTCGTCCTGCTCGGCAAGCGCCGCCAGGGTCCTCCAGACCGTGGACATGTCGCTGCGCGCCACGGCCTGGATGAGGGATTCGCCTGAGCTCCTCTTCAGGCGCAAGGGTATCAGGACATAGCCGTAGCGCTTGCCCGGCGCCTTGCGTACGGCGCGGCCGAGTGCCTGGACGATGTCGACGTGGCTTTCCCGCCGGTGCATGAAGGCGACCAGATCGGTATCCGGCACGTCCACCCCTTCAGCCAGGCAGCGTGCGCAAGACAGCGCTGCGCGCGAGGCCCGGCCGTACTGGTGCAGCAGGCGGGTGCGCTGCCACGAGGGGAAAGAGCCATCAATGTGGCGCGCCCAGAAGTCACCGGCACCAACGGCCTCCCGCAGCGCGGTGGCGAAGCGCTTCGACTGCGAGATCCGCGAGTAGAATGCGAAGGCTTTGCGGGCGCCGACGTCGGTCATCGCCCGCAGCAGCTCCTGGGCGTGCACCGCGTAGCGGCGATCCTCATCGTCCAGCGCTTCGGCGAGCTGCTCGTCGTCCGCTTCCTCCACGGAAATGATGACGCGAAAATCGCAGATGATCCCCGCGGCGACAGCGGCGGAGTAGCTGAGCTCGTAGGCGACGGGACCGAAGACGGCCTCGTCCGTCATGGAGTAGGTGGGCCCGGTCCCGGCCGGACCTTCTTCCTCGGCGATGGCCAACGGTGTCGCGGTGAGGAAAAGGCGCCTGTCGATGCGCAGGGTAGGGTGGTCGCTCAGCGCGAAGCTGTTCCGCCGGCCGGCGGCGCCGGCTGTCTTGTGCGCCTCGTCGAGGATCCCTAGGTCTAAGGCAAAGCCGGGCGGCAGGCCCAGGGCGAGGGTAGGAGCACTGGCGTAGGTGCACAGCACGATCAGGTCTCGACCCAGGGTACCGACCTTCAGCGCGATCTCCTCCGGCGAGGTGGTAACCGCCACCGGTAGATCCTCGAGCACTTCATGCTCATCGTCGAGCGTGGCCACACTCTCATCGCTGCAGACGCACAGCACGCGCTCCAGATCCAATTCGGCGTTGCTCACCCAGGCCTGCAGCGTCTGGCTGACCAGCGCGAGCGAGGGTA
>CAUQPA010000665.1:0-2654 GCA_963519325.1 uncultured Pseudomonas sp.
AAACCCTGCTGGACAACGTCGAGGACGTGAACCCGCGCTGGCGCCGGGCCTTGCTGCAGACCCGGCCGCTGGTGGCCCTGGCCGACGCCGAGCAGGGCGGCTGGTGGTCGCGCTGGCCGCAGCACCTCTATCGCCTGGTGCTGCACTGGCTGGGGCGGGCCTAGCCAGGACCGGGCGGTCAGGCGCCCGGGCCGAGGTGTGCGCGCAGGAAGGCATTGGTGCGCTCCAGCGTCCAGCGGACGACGGGCAGCACGCCGAGCATCTCGATGAAGCCATGGATCATGCCCGGCAGCTCGTGGAACTCGACCGTGTTGCCGGCCTTGATCAGCGCCTGGGCATAGAGGCGGGCGTCATCGCGCAGGGCATCGCACTCCGCGCCGAAGATCAGCGCCGGCGGCAGGTCGGCATGGGACGAGGCATACAGCGGCGAGACTCGCGGGTCCAGGGTATCCGCGTCCTTGAGGTACATACCGGAGAAGTAGTCCATCAGCGGCCGGGTCAGCGGCGGGACCCCGGCATTCTCGATCCGCGACGGGTGGTTCCAGGCCTCGGGAGTGTTGTCCACGCCCGGGTAGATCAGGACCTGGGCCTTGAGCCCGAGCGGACCGCCGCGCAGGTGCAGCGCAGCCATGGCGGCGAGGCCACCTCCGGCGCTGTCACCGGCCACGGCCACCCGCTGGGTGTCGAGGTTGAAGGTCGCGCCGGCCCCGGCCAGCCAGTGCAGGGCGGCCAGCACGTCGTCGGGGCTGGCCGGTGCCGGATGCTCGGGGGCCAGGGCATAGTGCACGGCGAGCACCGCGCAGCCGGTGCCGAGGGCGATCTGGCGGCAGAGCGAGTCGTGGCTGTCGAGGTCACCGATCACCCAGCCGCCGCCGTGCAGATAGACCACCACCGGCGTCAGCGTGCCGTCCTCGGCCTGGGACCGGTACAGGCGCAGGGGAATGGGGCCCAGTGGGCCGGGCGCCGCGAGTTCCTGGATACGGGCCATGGGCGCGGGCGGCAGGCCGAGGGCGCGGGTCATCTGCACGTAGGCGGCCCGCGCCTGTTGCGGCGTCAGGCTTTCGATCGGCGGTTGGGGCTGCGCGGCCAACTGGGCCAGCAGGTCGGCGACCTGGGGGTCGAGGCGCGCGAAGACATCGTGCATGGGGGTTCTCCTGAGGATTCGGGACGGCGATACGGCCGTCGGTTCGCCGCCAGCCTCGCCGGAGGCCAGCCAGCCGGTCTATCGGTCAGATGAACGATGGCGACCCGGAGTTGGACCTTGGGCATCCTGACACGGTTGCGCCCGGAGAATGCCGCAACAGAGCGCCCTGGGCGCTAGGTGCGGGTGACCCACTATCCTGCATCTGAACGATAGCCGCGTCGCCTCGGTGCGGTAGACTCGGACCCCAGCCAGGCCCCGGTCGGGGGTCGGCACCCTACCCAAGACAATCAAAACAATGGGGGTAGCATGGCCCAGCCAGTCGCCGTTTCCAGCGCTGTACCCGCCGAGGTGGTCGCACGCTTCAGCGAGGTCGTCCTGGCCCTGCAGTCTCGGCTGCGGGGCGGGGCCATCACCGAATTCCATGCCCAGGCCCTGGCGCAGCTCCAGCGTCTGGTCGCCTTCGACAAGGCCTGGTGGGGCAACTCCACCTGGCGCGATGGCTTGCCGGTGGCGCACAGGGCCTTCCTGCTGGGGCTACCCAGCGGCTATCCCGAGGAGTGGGATGCCCTCAAGGCCGATGACCACGAGCTCGGCGAACTGCATCAGGTGCCGGGGCGCTGTCAGGTATTTGACTGCCATGCGGACCAGGCCGCGCCAAAGCTCGCGGCCCTGGGCCGGCGACATCGGCTGGCCCAGGGCCTGCGCATCGTGCTCACCGATGACCAGACCCGCCTGGGCGTGCACCTCACGCTGTTCCGCGAAGATCCCGCCACCCCCTTCACCGCCCTGGAATGCCAGCTGGTGGAATGGCTGATGCCGCACCTGCTGCATGCCGAGCGCGAGAGTTGCCTGCGCACCCTGGCGACCCTGAGAGACAGCCAGGGCAGCTTCGACGAACTGGCCCTGGCGGTGGGCGATCGCTATGGCGTGCTGCTGTCTATGGAGCCCGGCTTCGCCGCCCTGCTGGCGGGGGAGTGGGAGGGCTGGCAGGGCAATCGCCTGCCGCCCGCCTGCGATCCCCAGGGCACCTACCAGGGCCGTACCCTGCAGCTCGATGCCCAGCCGCTGGGCGATCTCTTGCTGCTCAAGGCGCGCCGGCGCAGTTCGGCGGAACGCCTCAGTGCCCGCGAACTGGAAGTGGCCCAGTGCTTCGCCCTCGGCCAGACCTACAAGGAAGTCGCCCGCAACCTGGGCATGGCGCCGGCCACGGTCCGCCATCACCTGAGGCGCATCTACGAGAAGCTCGGCGTCAACCGCAAGGCGCAGATCGCGCAACAGGTCGCCGCCGCGCCGGACTGATCTCCCCCTGATCCCCATGCCAAGACCGGGCGCCTCGCGCGCCCGGTGAGGCCTCGCTCGCCCGCTCGAATGCCCTGAGGAATCCCGCCATGCCGTCTCCGCCCGGAATGCTGACCCGCGCCGCCGTCCTGTCACTCGCGGCGCTGGCCGCCACCACCCACGCCACCGAGAACGGCATGCCGACCACCGCCGCCGGGGTGCAGGACTTCGG
>CAUQPA010000666.1:0-2653 GCA_963519325.1 uncultured Pseudomonas sp.
GATCAGATCTTCCCGCCCTTCATCAGCCGCCAGGCGGAAGTAGGTGCCAAGTATGACTTCGGCGCCGTGGCCGTCACCGCCAGTGCCTTCCGCATCAAGCAGCCCGCCTACGAAACCAATGCCACCAGCCGGGTCTTCGGCCCCAACGGCAAGCGGGTCAACGACGGGGTTGAGCTGAGCGTCTTCGGCGAACCGCTGCAAGGCTTTCGGGTGCTCGGCGGCCTGATGTACATCGACAGTGAGCTGAAGGATACCGTGGGCGGCAGCTTCGACGGCAATCGCGCGCCGGCCACGCCGAAGCTCAATGCCAACCTCGGAGCCGAGCTGGATATCCCGGCGGTCCCCGGGCTTACCCTGACCGGCCGCGGGATCTATACCAGCTCCCAGTACCTGGATCAGGCCAACAGCAAGGAAATAGACGCCTGGCATCGCTTCGACTTAGGGGCGCGCTACGCCTTCAAGGTCGACGCCACCCGGGTCACCTTGCGTGCTTCGGTGGAGAACGTGATGAACGAGCGCTACTGGGCCTCCGCCGGCGCGCCGGACGATGCGGAGCCAGGTCTGACGATCGCCACGCCCCGTACCCTGGTGTTCTCCACCACCTTGGCGTTCTGACGACCAGGCATGAGTAACTTCGATCAGCCTGGCTGGAGCGACAGCTTCACCTCGACCCGTCGCCGCCTACTCGGGTTCGCGGGTTTTCTGGCCACCAACCTTGCCCTGGGGCCGGGCATGGCCTGGGCGCAGTCCACGCGCGTGGCCACGCTGTTCCAGGGCGCCACCGACAGCGCCGCGGCCCTGGGGCTCAGGCCTTGCGGGGTGGTCGAATCCTGGAGCGAGAAACCGGTCTATCGCTACCTGCGCCCGGCGCTGGCGGGAGTGCCCTCGCTCGGCCTGGAAACCCAGCCGAGCCTAGAGGACCTGGCGCTGCTGGCGCCAGAGCTGATTGTCGCCTCGCGTTTTCGCCATGGTCGTATTACCCCGTTGCTGCAGCAGCTGTGCCCGGTGGTGATGCTGGAGGAGGTCTTCGAATTCAAGCAGACCCTGCTGGCGCTGGGCACCGCCACGGGGCATGAAGCGGACGCCACGGCCCTGCTGCAGGCCTGGCAGGCGCGCATCGCCCACCTGCGCGAAGCGCTGCAACGGCATTACGGGGACCAGTGGCCGCCGACGGTGGCGGTACTGGACGTGCGCGCCGATCACCTGCGCAGCTACCTGCCCAACAGTTTCGCCGGACGAGTGCTCAGCGAGCTGGGCTTCGCCTGGCCGGCGGCCAGCCAGGGCAGCGCCGTGCCCTCGATCAAGTTGACCTCCCGGGAAAGCCTGCCGGTGGTGGAGGCCGACGTCTTCTTCGTCTTTCTACGCGCCGACCAGGCTGCCGTGCAGCGCAATTACGCGAGCCTGCTCGAACATCCGCTTTGGCAGCGCCTAAGCGCGCCCCGGCGGGGGCAGGTCTGGCAGGTCGATGGGGTGGCCTGGAGCCTGGGTGGCGGTATTCTCGCCGCGAACCTCATGCTGGACGACATCGAGCGCGTCTTCGCCGAGCAGGGGGCCGCATGACTGCGCTCCTCAGACTGCTGCTGCTCGCGCTGGCCTTGGTGCTAACCGCCGTACTGAGTCTTTCCGTAGGTGCCCGCTGGATCGCGCCCGCTACCGTGCTGGCGGCCCTGGTACAGGACCCTTCCCTGGCGCTGGACGCCACCCTGGTCAACACCACCCGGCTGACGCGCCTGCTGATCGCCCTGGTGGTGGGGGCCAACCTCGCGGTGGCGGGTGCCCTGATGCAGGCGATGACGCGCAATCCCTTGGCCTCACCGGGGTTGTTCGGTATCAACGCCGGTGCCACCTTCGCCCTGGTGCTGGGGATTACCGCGCTGGGGCTATCCAGCGCCGAGAGCTGGGTGCTCTGCGCGCTGCTCGGCGCCACGGTGGCCGGGGCGCTGGTCTGGACCCTGGGCAACCGGGGCCAGGTGCGTCTCACGCCGTTGCGCATCGTCCTGGCTGGCGCCGCCCTGGCGGCACTGTTCACCGCCTTCAGCCAGGCACTGCTGGTGGTCAACCAGGACGGCCTGGACAGCGTGTTGTTCTGGCTGGCCGGTTCGGTGGGCGAACGCAATCTCGGCACGGCCACGCCGTTGCTGGTCTTCAGCCTGCTGGCCCTGGGCGCCGCCGCCTTGCTGGCGGGGCAACTCGATGTGCTGGTGGCCGGCGATGAGCTGGCCCGCGGCCTCGGTCAACCCATCGGCCTGATCCGACTGCTGGCTGGAGTATTAGTGATCTGCCTGGCCGGCAGCGCCGTGGCCCTGGCCGGCAACATCGGCTTCATCGGCCTGATGGTGCCGCACCTGGCGCGCGGGCTGTTGGCTCGCGCGCGAAACGAGCATCGCTGGCTGATCCCCGGCTGCGCCTTGGGCGGGGCCCTGTTGCTGGTACTGGCCGACAGCCTGGCGCGGGTGGTGATCCTGCCCCAGGAAGTGCCGGTGGGAATCGTGACGGCACTGCTCGGTGGACCCTTCTTTATCCATCTGGCCCGCCGCGGAGGCCGTCATGGCCGCTGAGATCACCTGGCGGCTCGGCCGCTTCTCCCGGCGCCTGGCACCGGCCGCCCTCGGACGGCTGGCGGTCGCCGCGCTAGTGGCCCTGGCGGCCCTGC
>CAUQPA010000667.1:0-2646 GCA_963519325.1 uncultured Pseudomonas sp.
GGGGGCCGAAGTCGAACCAGCCTTCGGTGGCCTGGAACAGCCGCATGATGTTGCTATGGGGCAGCAACGTGCCCTTGGGCTTGCCGGTGGAACCGGAGGTGTAGATCACATAGGCCAGGTTGTCCGGCGATATCACCACCGGTGGTTCGTGCTCGGGGTAGCCCGCCGCGCCATCCAGCGTCAGCGCATCCACCGCCGCCGGAACCGGCAGGCTCTGTAGCAAGGCCGGCTGGGTCAGCAGCAGGCGGATGCCGCTGTCCTCGATCATGTAGGCCAGGCGGTCCTCGGGGTAGCTCGGGTCCAGGGGCACATAGGCGCCACCGGCTTTGAGGATCGCCAGCAGGCCTACCACCATTTCCAAGCTGCGTTCGACAGCGAGGCCCACTCGCACATCCGGGCCCACGCCACGCTCGATCAGTTGGTGAGCCAGGCGGTTGGCCCAGGTATCGAGCTCGCCATAGCTCAGGGTCTGTGCCTCGAAGCGCAGGGCAATGGCCTCCGGGCGCAGGCGTGCCTGCTCGGCGATGCGCTGGTGGGCGCACTGGGTGACGTCGAAATCACGGGCTGCCGGGTTCCACTGCTGCAGGTTCGCCTGGCGCTCCTCGGCATCGAGCAGCGGCAGTTCGCCAACGCGGCACTGCGGGTCGGCGACGATGCCGCGCAGCAGGTTGAGCCAATGGCCGGCCAGGCGCGAGACGGTGCCTGCATCGAACAGTTCGGTGGCGTAGGTCAGCGAGGCAGTGAGTTCTCCAGCTGCTTCCAGGGTGTCCAGGGTCAGGTCGAACTGGGCGGTGTGGCTGTCCCAGTCCTGCGCTTTCAGCGTCAGCCCGGGAAGGGACGGCAGCGCCTCACGACCGGCGCTCTGGTGGTTGTAGAGCACCTGGAACAGTGGGCTGTGGCTCAGGCTGCGCTCCGGGCGCAGGGCATCCACCAACTGTTCGAAGGGCAGGTCCTGGTGTGCTTCCGCGCCCAGCGCCGCATCCCGGGCCTGCCCGAGCAGATCGGCGAAGCGCACCTGCCCATCGACCTGGGCCCTGAGCACCTGGGTGTTGACGAAGAAACCGATCAGGCGCTCGGTCTCCACGCGGTTGCGGTTGGCGATCGGCACGCCGACGCGGATGTCCGCCTGCCCGCTGTAGCGGTGCAGCAGCGCCTGGAACGATGCCAGCAGCACCATGAACAGGGTCACGCCTTCACGCTGCGCCAGCTGGGCGAGTTGCCCGGCCAATGTCGGCGGCAGCTCGATGGCCAGGCGGGCACCGGCGAAACTCTGCTGGGCCGGGCGTGGGCGGTCGGTGGGCAGCTCCAGCAATGGGTGCTCGTCGCCCAGGGCGGCGGTCCAGTAGGCCAGCTGGCGTTCGCGCTCGCCCGCCTCCATCCACTGGCGTTGCCAGGCGGCATAGTCCGCGTACTGGATGGGCAAGGCGTCCTGACGCACTGCCAGGCCCTGGCCATGGGCCCCATAGCCCTCCATCAGCTCCTGCACCAGCAGCTGCATCGACCAGCCATCGGAGACGATGTGGTGCTGGGTCAGCACCATCACATGCGCCTGCGGCGCGATGCGCAGCAGGCCGACCCGCAGCAGCGGGCCCTTCTCGAGGTCGAAGGGTTCGCTGACCTGCTTCTGCACGAAGGCGCGGATGTACGCCTCGTCTGCGCCCTCTTCCACGTCGGGCGACAGCACCAGCGGCAGGTCGGGGTGGATCAGTTGACGGGCCTGCCCATCGCTCTGGACGAAGGTGGTGCGCAGGCTTTCGTGACGCTGCACCAGGCCCGCGAAGGCCCGTTGCAATGCCTCGATATCGAGCTCGCCCTCGATCCGCAGCGCTGCAGGAATGTGGTAGGCGGCGCTGCCCGGCTCCATCTGCCAGAGGAACCACTGGCGCTGCTGGGCATAGGACAGCGGCAGGCTCTGCCCGCGATCCACCCGCGGAATGGACGGGGTCTGCACACCTGCGGATTGTTCCAGCACCTTCACGCAGGCCTTAAAGTCGGCATTCTCGAACAGCTGGCGAAGCTGCAGGTCGAGCCCCAGCTCCTGGCGAATCCGCGACACCATCTGGGTGGCCAGCAACGAGTGCCCGCCCAGCTCGAAGAAGTTGTCGTTGAGCCCTACCCGCTCCAGCTTCAGTACGTCCTGCCAGATCACCGCCAGGCGCTGCTCCAGCTCGCTCTGCGGCGCCACGTAGTGCTGCTGCACCTGGCTCGCATCCGGTTGCGGCAGCGCCTTGCGGTCCAGCTTGCCATTGGCGGTCAGCGGCCAGTGCTCCACGAACAGCAGGTGCGTTGGCACCATGTAGTCCGGCAGCTCGGCCTTCAGCTCGGCTTTCAGGGCGTCACGCAGTGCTGCGGCATCGTCCACGAGGTCCATCGGCAACACGTAGCCCACCAGTTGGGTGCCGGTCGGCCCTTCATGGGCCAGCACCACGGCCTCACGCACGGCATCCAGCGCTGCAAGGCGTGCCTCGATCTCGCCCAGTTCGATACGGAAACCACGGATCTTCACCTGGTGGTCGATACGCCCCATGTATTGGATGACGCCGTCGCTGCGGTACTGCGCCAGGTCACCGGTGCGATACAGGCGTGCACCTGGCTCGCCGAAGGGGTCGGGGATGAAGCGCTGTGCGGTCAGGTCGCCACGGTTCA
>CAUQPA010000668.1:0-2642 GCA_963519325.1 uncultured Pseudomonas sp.
ACCGGCTACCGGGCGCCACCCTCTACGTGACCCTGGAGCCCTGCAGCATGTGCGCCGGCCTCATCGTCCATAGCCGCATCCAGCGGCTGGTCTACGGCGCCAGCGAACCCCGCGCCGGCATGGCCCAGAGTCGGGGGCGTTTCTTCGAGCAGGAATTCCTCAACCACCGGGTGCTAGTGGAGGGTGGGGTGCTGGCTGAGGCCTGCGGCCAGGTACTGACCGACTTCTTCCGTGCCCGCCGGAACCCGGCGGCAGGTGAGGGTTAGGCTGCCAGTTCGCGCATCCTGGCCAGCACCGCATTCAAACCATTGCTGCGCGACTGCGACAGCTGCCGCTCCAGGCCGAGTTCGCCCAGCCAGCCATGAATATCGAGCCGGCCTAGTTCCTCGCGGGTGAGTCCATTGGCGCGCACCAGTACCACGGCGAGCAGCCCCTTGAGCACCCGGGATTCGCTGCTGGCGCGAAAGAAATGTCGGTCACCCTGGGCCTCATGGGTCAGGCGCACGCGACTCTCGCAGCCCTGTACCAGGTCTTCGTCGCGCTCCTCGAGCACTGCCGGCAGACGCTCGGCCCATTGCAGCAGAAGGCGCGACCGTGCCTCCCAGCCCTTGGCGATGACGAAGGCGCGGCGGGCTTCCGCCGCATCGGGAAGTAGATTCATCGCAAGAGCTCCAGGGCGTTGTCCAGGGCAGTGAAGAAGCGCTGCAGATCCTCGGCGTCGTTGTAGAGGCCCAGGGAGACCCGCAGGGCGCCGGGCGCCTGCAGGGTCTGGAACAGCGGCATGGCGCAGTGCTGCCCGGCCCGTACGGCGATGCCCTGTTCGCCCAATAAATGGGACAGGTCACCGACGTCGATCCGCGTGACCTGGAAACTGGCCAGGGCGATCTGCGGCTCGCCAAGAATTCGCACCCCGTCCCGGGCGGCGAGACCGGCCAGCAGCTTCAGGCTCAGCGCCTGCTCGTGACCGCGGATCAGGGTCTCGTCCTGACCCTGCAGCCAGTCCACCGCTGCGCCCAGGGCGATGGCCGCACCGATGGGTGGCGTCCCCGCCTCGAAACCCATCGGCGCGGCATGGAACTGGGCTTCGGCGAAGGTGGTGTGCCGCACCATCTCGCCACCGAATTGCCAGGGCTTGAGCTGCGCCAGGCCATCGGCCTTGCCCCAGAGCACGCCGATGGCCTCCGGGGCATAGAGCTTGTGGCCGGAGAACACATAGAAATCGGCGTCGAAGTCGCCCGGGCGATGCCGGCCATGGACCGCGCCCTGGGCGCCATCCACCACCAGCCAGGCCGGTGAACGGGCCCGTACCCGTTCAGCCAGTTCCGCGAGCGGCTGCCAGGTGCCCAGTACATTGGACAGCTGGCTGACCGCGACCAGCCGGGTCTTGGGCCCCAGCAGCGCCTCGGCGACATCCAGGTCCAGATGACCGCTGGGTGTCAGCGGGATCACCTTCAACTGCAGGCCCCGGCGCCGCGCCAGCTGCTGCCAGGGTAGCAGGTTGGCGTGGTGCTCCAGGGCGCTGATCAGGATCTCGTCACCGGGGGCAAAGGCGTCCTCCAGGCCATAGGCCAGCAGGTTGAGCCCCTCGGTCGCCCCGCGCGTCAGTACCACCTCCTGGGGTGAGGCAGCACCCAGCCAGGCGGCGATCCGCCCCCGGGCGCCTTCGTAGGCGGCGGTGGTGCGCTCGGCCGCCCAGTGCTGGGCCCGGTGCACATTGGCCGCGCCCAGGCTGTAGCTGGCCAGCAGGGCATCCAGCACCACCTGGGGCTTCTGCGCCGTCGCAGCGCTGTCGAGGTAGGTGATGCCATCGGCGGCGAAGGCGGTGAAAGCCGGAAATTCGGCTCTCCAGGGGGAGGGTAGCGACATGGCGACAGCTCCGGGGTAGCCCGCACGAGGCGGGCTGCCCGGTTGTGGACTCAGTTATGCGCGTGCAGCGCTTCGTTGAGTTCGATGGCGGTCTTGTTGGTCTTGCACTCGACCGCGCCGGTTTCAGAATTGCGGCGCAGCAGCAGGTCGCTCTGACCGGCCAGCTCGCGGGCCTTGACCACCCGTACCAGCTGGTTCTGGTCATCCAGCACGGCGACCTTGGTACCCGCGGTCACATAGAGACCGGATTCCACGGTGCAGCGATCGCCCAGCGGGATGCCGATGCCGGCGTTGGCGCCGATCAGGCAGCCTTCGCCGACGCTGATGATGATGTTGCCGCCGCCCGACAGGGTGCCCATGGTGGAGCAGCCGCCGCCCAGGTCCGAGCCCTTGCCGACGAAGACGCCCGCGGAAACGCGGCCTTCGATCATGCCGGGGCCGGCGGTACCGGCGTTGAAGTTGACGAAGCCTTCGTGCATCACCGTGGTGCCTTCACCCACGTAGGCGCCCAGGCGCACGCGGGCGGTGTCGGCGATGCGCACGCCGGCCGGTACCACGTAGTCGGTCATCTTGGGGAATTTGTCCACCGAGAAGACTTCCAGCAGCTTGCCGCGCAGGCGGGCTTCCAGCTGCTCGGCCGGCAGTTCGGCCAGGTCGACGGCGCCCTGGTTGGTCCAGGCCACGTTGGGCAGCAGGGCGAAGATGCCGCTCAGGTTCAGGCCGTGCGGCTTGACCAGGCGGTGGGACAGCAGGTGCAGCTTCAGGTAGGCCTCGGG
>CAUQPA010000669.1:0-2640 GCA_963519325.1 uncultured Pseudomonas sp.
CCGCAAGGGCGTGGACATGGCCATTCGCCTGATGGGCGAGCAGTACGTCACCGGCGAGACCATCGCCGAGGCCCTGGCCAACGCCAGCAAGTTCGAGGCGAAGGGCTTCCGCTACAGCTACGACATGCTCGGCGAAGCGGCCCTCACCGAAGCCGATGCCCGCCGCTACCTGGCCTCCTACGAGCAGGCCATCCACTCCATCGGCAAGGCCTCCCATGGCCGCGGCATCTACGAAGGCCCGGGCATCTCCATCAAGCTCTCGGCCTTGCATCCGCGCTACAGCCGCGCCCAGTACGACCGGGTGATGAGCGAACTCTATCCGCGCCTACTGGAGCTGACCCTGCTGGCCAAGCGCTACGACATCGGCCTGAACATCGATGCCGAGGAAGCCGATCGCCTGGAAATCTCCCTGGACCTGCTGGAGCGCCTGTCCTTCGAGCCGCAACTGGCCGGCTGGAATGGCATCGGTTTCGTCATCCAGGCCTACCAGAAGCGCTGCCCGCTGGTGATCGACTACCTGATCGACCTGGCCCGGCGCAGCCGGCGCCGCCTGATGATCCGCCTGGTCAAGGGCGCCTACTGGGATAGCGAGATCAAGCGTGCCCAGGTCGAAGGCCTGGAGGGCTATCCGGTCTACACCCGCAAGGTCTACACCGACGTGGCCTACCTGGCCTGCGCGCGCAAGCTGCTGGCGGCGCCGGAATCCATCTATCCGCAATTCGCCACCCACAACGCCCATACCCTGGCGGCCATCTACCAGCTCGGCGGGCAGAACTACTACCCCGGCCAGTACGAGTTCCAGTGCCTGCACGGCATGGGCGAGCCGCTCTACGAGCAGGTGGTGGGCAGCGTCAAGGACGGCAAGCTGGCACGGCCGTGCCGCATCTACGCCCCGGTGGGCACCCACGAGACGCTGCTGGCCTACCTGGTCCGCCGCTTGCTGGAAAACGGTGCCAACACCTCCTTCGTCAATCGCATCGCCGACCACTCCATCTCCCTCGACGAGCTGGTCGCCGATCCGGTGGTGCAGATCGAGCAGCAGTCCACCAGCGAAGGCGCCATCGGTCTGCCGCACCCGCGCATTCCCCATCCGAGCGCCCTGTACGGCGCCGAGCGCCGCAATTCCAGCGGCCTGGACCTATCCAGCGAACACCGCCTGGGTTCGTTGTCGGCGGCCCTGCTGGCCAGTGGCAACACCGCCTGGGAGGCCCGTCCGCTGCTGGGCCGAGCCAGCGAGCCGGCGATTCCCCAGCCGGTGCTCAATCCGGCGGATCGCCGCGACCGCGTCGGCCAGGTGAGCAACGCCACCCGTGCCGACGTCGACATCGCTTTGGAAGAAGCCCTGGCCGCCGCGCCGATCTGGCAGTCCACTCCGCCCGAGCAGCGCGCCGCCGCCCTGGATCGCGCCGCCGAGCTGATGGAGGCGCAGATCCAGCCGCTGATGGGCCTGCTGGTCCGTGAAGCCGGCAAGACCTACGCCAATGCCATCGCCGAGGTGCGCGAGGCGGTGGACTTCCTGCGCTACTACGCCGCCCTGGTGCGTCGCGACTTCGCCAACGACAGCCACCGCCCGCTGGGCCCGGTGGTCTGCATCAGCCCCTGGAACTTCCCCCTGGCCATCTTCAGCGGCCAGATCGCCGCGGCCCTGGCCGCCGGCAACACCGTGCTGGCCAAGCCGGCCGAGCAGACCCCGCTGATCGCCGCCCAGGCTGTGCGCCTGCTGCTGGAAGCCGGCATCCCCGAAGGTGTGTTGCAATTGCTGCCCGGTGAGGGTTCCACCATCGGCGCCGCCCTGGTCAACGACGTGCGGGTCAAGGGCGTGATGTTCACCGGCTCCACCGAGGTGGCGCAGATCCTGGCGCGCAACATCGCCGGTCGCCTGGACGCCCAGGGCCGGCCGATCCCGCTGATCGCCGAGACCGGCGGCCAGAATGCCATGATCGTCGACTCCTCGGCGCTGGCCGAGCAGGTGGTCACCGATGTGGTCGCCTCCGCCTTCGACAGCGCCGGCCAGCGCTGCTCAGCCCTGCGCGTGCTCTGCGTGCAGGACGACGTGGCCGACCGGGTGCTGGAGATGCTCAAGGGCGCCATGGCCGAATGCCGGCTGGGCAACCCGGAGAACCTGGCCATCGACATCGGCCCGGTCATCGACGGCGAGGCCAAGGCCACCATCGACAAGCACGTCCAGACCCTGAAAGGCAAAGGCCGCCGGGTGCACCAGGGCGGTCAGGTGGAAGGCGATGCCATCCACCGCGGCACCTTCGTCATGCCCACCCTGATCGAGCTGGAGAGCCTGGCCGAGCTGGGACGCGAAGTCTTCGGTCCGGTGCTGCACGTGGTGCGCTACGCCCGCAAGGACCTGGACAAGGTCATCGACCAGATCAACGCCACGGGCTACGGCCTGACCTTTGGTGTCCATACCCGCATCGACGAGACCATCGCCAAGGTGGTGGAGCGCGCCCATGCCGGCAACCTCTACGTCAACCGCAACATGGTCGGCGCCGTGGTCGGGGTACAGCCCTTCGGTGGCGAAGGCCTCTCGGGTACCGGCCCCAAGGCGGGCGGCCCGCTGTACCTCTATCGCCTGCTCAGCACCCGTCCCGATGGCGATCCGGCCGTGGCCCTGGCCAAGGGCAGCAC
>CAUQPA010000670.1:0-2633 GCA_963519325.1 uncultured Pseudomonas sp.
CCGTGGGCATCGCCGCCTGCACCATGCTGTTCTGCCTGGCCTCCGGGCACTTCGTCCTATCCGTGGGCTCGGTCATCGCCTGTGCCGGGGTGGTCGCGGCGGTGGTGATGCGGGACTTCGACAGCGTCTTCCTCGGCGTCATGGCCGCCCTGGCCATGGGCCTGGTGGTGGGCCTGATCAACGGCCTGGTGATCGCCAAGCTGAAGATCAATGCCCTGATCACGACGCTGGCGACCATGCAGATCGTCCGTGGCCTGGGCTACATCTTCTCCGATGGCAAGGCGGTGGGCGTCTCCCAGGAGCAGTTCTTCGTGTTCGGCAACGGCCAGCTGTTCGGCCTGCCAGTGCCCATCGTCATCACCCTGCTGTGCATCCTGTTCTTCGGCTGGCTGCTCAACTACACCACCTTCGGCCGCAACACCATGGCCATCGGTGGCAACGAGGAAGCGGCGCTGCTGGCCGGCGTCCACGTCGACCGCACCAAGATCATCATCTTCGCCATGCACGGGGTGATCGGCGCCCTGGCCGGCGTGGTGCTGGCCTCGCGCATGACCTCCGGCCAGCCGATGATCGGCCAGGGCTTCGAACTCACGGTGATCTCCGCCTGCGTGCTGGGCGGGGTCTCCCTGGCCGGCGGCATCGGCATGATCCGCCACGTCATCGCCGGGGTGCTGATCCTGGCGATCATCGAGAACGCCATGAACCTGAAGAATATCGACACCTTCTACCAGTACGTCATCCGCGGAACCATCCTGCTGCTGGCGGTGGTGATCGACCGCTTCAAGCAGCGCTAAATCCAGAGACTGCAACGTCCTCCACGGCGCCATGGGCGCCGTGCCGGGGACCGCTTTGCCCGTGAAATGCCCGAGGACCAAACAATGACTACGCCCAAACGCCCGCTCCGCTCCGCCCAATGGTTCGGCAGCAACGACAAGAACGGCTTCATGTACCGCAGCTGGATGAAGAACCAGGGCATTCCGGACCATGAATTCCAGGGCAAGCCCGTCATCGGCATCTGCAACACCTGGTCCGAGCTGACCCCCTGCAACGCCCACTTCCGCAAGATCGCCGAGCACGTCAAGCGCGGCATCTACGAAGCCGGCGGCTTCCCGGTGGAATTTCCGGTGTTCTCCAACGGTGAATCCAACCTCAGACCGACCGCCATGCTGACCCGCAACCTGGCCAGTATGGACGTGGAAGAAGCCATCCGCGGCAACCCGGTGGACGCCGTGGTGCTGCTCACCGGCTGCGACAAGACCACGCCGGCGCTGCTGATGGGCGCCGCCAGCTGCGACGTGCCGGCCATCGTCGTCACCGGCGGCCCCATGCTCAACGGCAAGCACCACGGCCGCGACATCGGCGCCGGCACCATCGTCTGGCAGATGCACGAGGCCTACAAGGCCGGCGCCATCGACCTCAACGAATTTCTCTCCGCCGAAGCCGGGATGTCGCGCTCGGCCGGTACCTGCAACACCATGGGCACCGCCTCGACCATGGCCTGCATGGCCGAAGCCCTGGGTACCTCGCTGCCGCACAATGCCGCCATTCCGGCGGTGGATTCGCGCCGCTACGTGCTGGCGCACCTCTCCGGCATGCGCATCGTCGAGATGGTGGAGGAAGACCTGCGGCTGTCGCAGATCCTCACCAAGGAGGCCTTCGAGAACGCCATCCGCGTCAACGCCGCCATCGGCGGTTCCACCAACGCGGTGATCCACCTCAAGGCCATCGCCGGGCGTATCGGCGTGGACCTGGAGCTGGACGACTGGACCCGGGTCGGCCGCGGCACCCCCACCATCGTCGACCTGCAGCCTTCCGGGCGCTTCCTGATGGAGGAGTTCTACTACTCCGGCGGCCTGCCGGCGGTGATCCGCCGCATGGGCGAGGCCAACCTGCTGCCCCACCCCGAGGCCCTGACCGCCAACGGCAAGAGCATCTGGGCCAACTGCGCCGAGGCGCCCATCTACGGCGACGACGAGGTCATCCGCGCCCTGGACAATCCCCTGCGCGCCGACGGCGGCATCTGCGTATTGCGCGGTAACCTGGCGCCCAAGGGCGCGGTGCTCAAGCCCTCGGCCGCGACCCCGGCGCTCATGCAGCACCGCGGTCGCGCCGTGGTGTTCGAGAACCTGGAAGACTACAAGGCGCGCATCGTCGACCCGGACCTGGACATCGACGAGACCTGCGTGATGGTGCTGAAGAACTGCGGGCCCAAGGGTTACCCGGGCATGGCCGAGGTGGGCAACATGGGCCTGCCGCCCAAGCTGCTGGCCAAGGGCATCACCGACATGGTGCGCATCTCCGATGCCCGCATGAGCGGCACCGCCTACGGCACCGTGGTGCTCCACGTGGCGCCCGAGGCCTCGGCCGGCGGCCCGCTGGCGGTGGTGCGCGAAGGCGACATGATCGAGCTGGACTGCGCCTCCGGCCGCCTGCACCTGGACATCCCCGACGAGGAACTGGCCGCGCGCCTGGCCGACTGGCAACCGCCGGCCGACCAACTGCTGGCCGGCGGCTATCGCCGGCTCTACGTCAACCATGTGTTGCAGGCCGACGAAGGCTGCGACTTCGACTTCCTGGTCGGCTGCCGTGGCGCCGAGGTGCCCCGCCACTCGCACTGATCCGCTTCTACCCCC
>CAUQPA010000671.1:0-2628 GCA_963519325.1 uncultured Pseudomonas sp.
GGCTGGGCGGGTGCGCTACCCACCCCCGGGCTCTTTCCGGGCGGTAGTGTGGTAAGACCCTGGGCCGGGGGTTGTTTGGCCCCCCCCCCCCCTGGGGGTGTGGGTTGGGGTGAGGGCAGGGCCAAGGCAGTCGCCCGATAGCCAAAGGCAATCGATGTCCGGGCGCTGAACTGGTCATTTTTTGTGCTATTCTTCGCGCCCTCCCAAAACACCCCTTTCCCGGAAGCTGCCATGCAAGCCGCCACGCCGCTGTTCGACTATCCGAAATACTGGGCCGAGTGCTTCGGTCCGGCGCCGTTCCTGCCCATGAGTCGGGCGGAGATGGACCAACTCGGCTGGGACAGCTGCGACATCATCATCGTCACCGGGGACGCCTACGTCGATCATCCGTCCTTCGGCATGGCCATCATCGGCCGCCTGCTGGAAGCCCAGGGCTTCCGCGTGGGCATCATCGCCCAGCCGGCCTGGCAGTCGAAGGACGACTTCATGCAGCTCGGCGAGCCGAATCTGTTCTTCGGCGTGGCCGCGGGCAACATGGACTCCATGATCAACCGCTACACCGCCGACAAGAAGATCCGCTCGGACGATGCCTATACCCCGGGCAACGTCGCCGGCAAGCGGCCGGATCGCGCCAGCCTGGTCTACAGCCAGCGCTGCAAGGAGGCCTATAGTCATGTGCCGGTGGTGCTCGGCGGCATCGAGGCCTCGCTGCGCCGGATCGCCCACTACGACTACTGGCAGGACAAGGTCCGGCGCTCGATCCTGATGGACGCCACCGCCGACATCCTGCTCTACGGCAACGCCGAGCGCGCCGTGGTGGAGATCGCCCAGCGGCTGTCGCGCGGCGAGCAGGTCGAGTCCATCACCGATGTGCGCGGCACCGCCTTCATCCGTCGTGATACCCCCGCGGGCTGGTTCGAGGTCGACTCGACCCGCATCGACCGTCCCGGTCGCGTCGACAAGATCATCAATCCCTATGTGAACACCCAGGACACCGAGGCCTGCGCCATCGAGCAGGCCAAGGGTGAGGTCGAGGACCCCAACGAAGCCAAGGTGGTGCAGCTGCTGGAAAGCCCGCGCATGACCCGCGACAAGACGGTGATCCGCCTGCCGTCCTTCGAGAAGGTGCGCAACGACCCGGTGCTCTATGCCCACGCCAACCGCGTGCTGCACCTGGAGACCAACCCGGGCAACGCCCGCGCCCTGGTGCAGAAGCATGGCGAGGTGGACGTCTGGTTCAATCCGCCGCCCATCCCCATGACCACCGAGGAAATGGACTACGTGTTCGGCATGCCCTATGCGCGGGTGCCGCACCCGGCCTATGGCAAGGAGAAGATCCCGGCCTACGAGATGATCCGCTTCTCGGTGAACATCATGCGTGGCTGCTTCGGTGGCTGCACCTTCTGCTCGATCACCGAGCACGAAGGCCGGATCATCCAGAATCGCTCCCACGACTCGATCATCCGCGAGATCGAGGAGATGCGCGACAAGGTACCGGGCTTCACCGGGGTGGTCTCGGACCTGGGTGGCCCGACCGCCAACATGTACCGCATCGCCTGCAAGGACCCGGAGATCGAGCGCCACTGCCGCAAGCCGTCGTGCGTGTTCCCCGGCATCTGCGAGAACCTCAATACCGATCACTCGTCGCTGATCGAGCTGTACCGCAAGGCGCGGGCGCTGCCGGGGGTGAAGAAGATCCTGATCGCCTCGGGGCTGAGATACGACCTGGCCGTGGAGTCGCCCGAGTACGTCAAGGAACTGGTCACCCACCATGTCGGCGGCTACCTGAAGATCGCTCCCGAGCACACCGAGCGTGGTCCGCTGGACAAGATGATGAAGCCGGGCATCGGCAGCTACGACCGCTTCAAGCAGATGTTCGAGAAGTACACCAAGGAGGCGGGCAAGGAGCAGTACCTGATCCCCTACTTCATCGCCGCGCACCCGGGCACCACCGACGAGGACATGATGAATCTCGCGCTGTGGCTCAAGCGCAACGGCTTCCGCGCGGACCAGGTGCAGGCCTTCTATCCCTCGCCGATGGCCACCGCCACGGCCATGTACCACTCGGGCAAGAATCCGCTGCGCAAGGTCACCTACAAGAGCGACGGCGTGACCATCGTCAAGAGCGACCAGCAGCGCCGCCTGCACAAGGCCTTCCTGCGCTACCACGATCCCAAGGGCTGGCCAATGCTGCGCGAGGCGCTGGAGCGCATGGGCCGCGCCGACCTGATCGGCCCCGGCAAGCACCAGCTGATCCCGGCCACCCAGCCGGTCGGTGACGGCAGCTACCAGAGCGCCCGGCGCAAGAACTCCACCCCGGTCGGCAGCAAGAAGACCGGTACCGGTGGCGGGCGCATCCTCACCCAGCACAGCGGTCTGCCGCCGCGCGCCAGCGACGGCAGCAAGGCCTGGGACAAGGGCCAGGAAGGCCAGGCCGCCGGCTACGCCAAGGGCGGCCCGCGCAAGAAGTCACGGCGCCAGCCGAATATGCCGCGCTGAGGCGAGGGCATGAGAAAAGGGGAGGCCAAGGCCTCCCTTTTTTTATGGGTGTTAGATCAGGCGCGGGGTTGTTGGGCTTCGACGGTGGAGCCGTCTCAACCCAACCTACGGGTGGCGTAGGTTGGGTTG
>CAUQPA010000672.1:0-2627 GCA_963519325.1 uncultured Pseudomonas sp.
TCGACCGCTATGTGCTGTACGCCGACTTCTGGATCCAGGACCAGGAATACCGCGATCCGGAAACCGGCGAGATCCTCAATCGCGCCTCCCTCAACGAGGAACTGGAGAAGATCGAGAAGCCGGCCGGCATCAGCAATCCGAAGGATTTCCGCAACGAAATCGTCAACTTCGTGTTGCGCGCCCGTGCCAACAATAACGGCAAGAACCCGAGCTGGCTGTCCTACGAGAAGCTGCGCGCGGTGATCGAGAAGAAGATGTTCTCCAACACCGAGGAGCTCCTGCCGGTCATCAGCTTCAACGCCAAGGCCAGCAAGGAAGACCAACAGAAGCACAGCGACTTCGTCACCCGCATGGTCCAGCGCGGGTACACCGAGAAGCAGGTACGGCTGTTGTCCGAGTGGTATTCACGGGTACGCAAGTCGCAGTAAGGCAGCCTGAGGCTGAACCCGCGACGGCGCGCCAGACGCGCCGTCGCGGTGTCCTGCAATAGCCCGGAGGGCCTGTATGAGTTATGTCATCGACCGGCGTCTAAACGGCAAGAACAAGAGCACGGTGAACCGTACGCGCTTCCTGCGGCGGTACCGTGAGCACATCAAGAAGGCGGTCGAGGAAGCCGTGAGTCGGCGCTCCATCACCGACATGGAGCATGGCGAGCAGATCAGCATTCCCGCCCGTGACATCGACGAGCCCGCCCTCTACCAGGGCAAGGGCGGACGCCAGACCATCGTCCACCCGGGCAACAAGGAATTCGTCAGCGGCGAACGCATCCCGCGCCCCCAGGGCGGCGGTGGCGGTCAGGGTCAGGGCAAGGCCAGCAACAGCGGCGAAGGCATGGACGAATTCGCCTTCCAGATCACCCAGGACGAATTCCTCGACTTCATGTTCGAGGACCTTGAGTTGCCCAACCTGGTCAAGAAGCAGCTGACCGGTACCGATACCTTCAAGACGGTACGCGCCGGCATCAGCAACGAGGGCAACCCCGCTCGCATCAACATCATCCGCACCCTGCGCGCCTCCCATGCCCGGCGCATCGCCCTCTCCGGCGGCAGCCGCAACAAGCTGCGCGAAGCCAAGGCCGAACTGGCGCGGCTGCGAGTGGAAGAGCCCGACAACCTGGGCGACATCCAGGCGCTGGAAGCCGAGATCGAGCGGCTTCGCGCGCGCATCGACAAGGTGCCCTTCCTCGACACCTTCGACCTCAAGTACAACCTGCTGTCCAAGCAGCCCAGCCCCAGCTCCAAGGCAGTGATGTTCTGCCTGATGGACGTCTCCGGCTCCATGACCCAGGCGACCAAGGACATCGCCAAGCGCTTCTACATCCTGCTCTACCTGTTCCTCAAGCGGAACTACGAGCGCATCGAGGTGGTGTTCATCCGCCACCACACCAGCGCCAAGGAAGTGGACGAGGAGGAGTTCTTCTACTCCCGCGAAACCGGCGGCACCATCGTCTCCAGCGCCCTCAAGCTGATGCAGGAGGTCATGGCCGAGCGCTATCCGGTCAACGAGTGGAATCTCTATGCCGCCCAGGCCTCCGACGGCGACAACTGGAACGACGACTCGCCCATTTGCCGGGAGATCCTGACCAAGCAGATCCTGCCGTTCATGCAGTACTACACCTACGTGGAGATCACCCCGCGCGAGCACCAGGCGCTGTGGTACGAATACGAGAACGTCCGCGGTGCCTTCCCGGATTCCTTCTCGCAGCAGCAGATCGTCTCGGCGGGGGATATCTATCCCGTGTTCCGCGAACTGTTCCAGCGGAGACTCGTGTCATGAAACGTGAGCCCATCTCCACCGGCTCGGAATGGACCTTCGAGCTGATCCAAACCTACGACCGGGAGATCGCCCGGATCGCCAAGCGCTATGCGCTGGACACCTATCCCAACCAGATCGAGGTGATCACTGCCGAGCAGATGATGGATGCCTATGCCTCCGTCGGCATGCCCATCGGCTACAACCACTGGTCCTACGGCAAGCACTTCCTGCACACCGAGAAGCACTACAGCCGCGGCCAGATGGGCCTGGCCTACGAGATCGTGATCAACTCCGATCCCTGTATCGCCTACCTCATGGAAGAGAACACCGTGACCATGCAGGCCCTGGTGATCGCCCACGCCTGCTATGGCCACAACAGCTTCTTCAAGGGCAACTACCTGTTCCGCACCTGGACCGATGCCAGCTCCATCATCGACTACCTGGTGTTCGCCAAGCAGTACATCACCCAGTGCGAGGAGCGCCATGGCATCGATGCCGTGGAAGACCTGCTGGACTCCTGCCATGCCCTGATGAACTACGGCGTGGATCGCTACAAGCGGCCCTATCCCATCTCCGCCGCCGAGGAACGCCAGCGGCAGAAGGAGCGCGAGGAACAGTTGCAGCGCCAGGTCAACGACCTCTGGCGCACCATTCCCAAGATCGCCGGCAAGGAAGCGCTGGAGGAAGGCGCGCGCTTCCCCGCCGAACCCCAGGAAAACATCCTCTATTTCCTGGAAAAGCACGCGCCCCTGCTGGAGCCCTGGCAGCGCGAGGTTATCCGCATCGTGCGCAAGATCGCCCAGTACTTCTATCCGCAGCGCCAGACCCAGGTGATGAACGAGGGCTGGGCCACCTTCTGGCACTACACCCTG
>CAUQPA010000673.1:0-2619 GCA_963519325.1 uncultured Pseudomonas sp.
GCCCGGCCCATGCCGACTACGCCTACCACCACAAGTACGGCCTGCGCGACTACCGCGGTGGCGGCCGCAGCTCGGCGCGGGAGACCGCCATGCGCGTGGCGGCCGGCGCCATCGCCAAGAAGTACCTGGCCACCCAGGGCATCCGGGTGCGCGGCTACATGAGCCAGCTGGGGCCCATCGAGATCCCCTTCAAGACCTGGGACAGTGTCGAAGAGAACGCCTTCTTCAGCCCCGATCCGAGCAAGGTCCCGGAGCTGGAGGTCTACATGGACCAGCTGCGCCGTGACCAGGATTCGGTGGGCGCGCGGATCAGCGTGGTCGCCGAAGGCGTACCGCCGGGCCTGGGCGAGCCGATCTTCGACCGTCTCGACGCCGAGCTGGCCTATGCGTTGATGAGCATCAACGCGGTGAAGGGCGTGGAGATCGGCGCCGGCTTCGCCAGCGTCGCCCAGCGCGGCACCGAGCATCGCGACGAGCTGACCCCGGCAGGCTTCCTGACCAACAACGCCGGTGGCGTGCTGGGCGGCATCTCCTCCGGCCAGCCCATCGTTGCCCACCTGGCGCTCAAGCCCACCTCCAGCATCACCACCCCGGGGCGCTCCATCGACGTGCACGGCAATCCGGTCGACGTCATCACCAAGGGCCGTCACGATCCCTGCGTCGGTATCCGTGCCACGCCCATCGCCGAGGCCATGATGGCGCTGGTGCTGATGGATCACCTGCTGCGCCAGCGTGCGCAGAACGCCGAGGTGCGGGTTGGCACGCCCGTGCTGCCGCAGCTCTGAGCCGCTCGCCATGATCAGGGGCGCCTCGGCCGCATGGCGTTGAACAGGCTGTCGAACTGCTCGGTTGCTCCCGCGGGACCCGAGCGCGAGTCCGCTCCGTTGCGCAGCGCTGTTCGCCTTGTCTGACCCCCGCTCGCGAGGTGCCGCCCAGGCGCCCGGCGCCGGGCTGCTGCCGGTTCCCTATTGGCGCCTGTCGGGCTTCTATTTCGCCTACTTCGCGCTGCTGGGCGCCACGGCGCCCTACCTGGGGCTGTATTTCCACCACCTCGGCTTCTCCGGCACCGCCATCGGCCAGCTGGTGGCCATCCCCATGGTGATGCGGGTGCTGGCACCCAATATCTGGGGCTGGCTGGCCGATCGCACCGGTCGCCGCCTGAGCATCGTCCGCCTCGGCGCCGCCTGCACCCTGCTGAGCTTCGCCGGTATCTACCTCGGCCAGGGCTTCGTCTGGCTGGCATTGATCATGGCGACCCACGCCTTCTTCTGGCACGCCGTGCTGCCGCAGTTCGAGGCCATCACCCTGGCCCATCTGCGCGACCAGCCGCAGCGTTACGCCCGTATTCGCCTCTGGGGCTCCATCGGCTTCATCGCCGCGGTAGCGGGTCTTGGCTGGGCCTTCGAATACGTCAGCCTGGATCTCTATCCGGCCTACCTGATGCTGGTGATGGCCATCATCCTGCTCGCCTCGCTGGCGGTCCCCGGAGTGAAGGTGGACCCCGGGCAACGCCCCGAGGCCGCGGCCGAGCCCTTCCTGACCACCCTGCGCCAGCCGCAGGTGCTGGCCTTCTTCATCGCCGCGGCGCTGATGCAACTGTCCCATGGGCCCTACTACACGGTCTTCACCCTGCACCTGGAAGAGCTGGGCTACAGCCGGGGCGTCATCGGCCAGCTCTGGTCCCTGGGCGTGATCGCCGAGGTGCTGGTCTTTCTGGCGATGCCGCAGCTCCTGGCGCGCATCGCGCTGTCCCGGTTGCTGGTGGCCGCCTTCCTGGTCGCCGCCGGCCGCTGGCTGCTGCTGGGCGCCCTGGCCGATCAATTGCCGGTGCTGCTGTTCGCCCAGCTGCTGCATGCCGCCACCTTCGGCTGTTTCCACGCCTCCGCCATCCAGTTCATCCAGGCGCATTTCGACCGCCGTCGCCAAGGCCAGGCGCAGGCACTCTACGCCGCGCTGTCCGGGGCTGGCGGGGCGCTCGGTGCCCTGTATGCTGGCTATGCCTGGCAGGTATCCGGCGCCTTCGCCGCCTTCGTCGGTGCCAGCCTGGCGGCGCTGGTGGGCGCCTTCCTCATCCTCTTGTCCCTAAGGAGAACCCTCCATGATCCAGCAGCGTGAGCAACTGGCCCGGGAAATCATCGACGCCGGTCGCTTCCTCTATGGCCGTGGCTGGTCGCCAGCCACCAGCAGCAACTATTCGGTGCGCCTGTCCGACAGCCGCCTGCTGCTGACCGTCTCCGGCAAGCACAAGGGCCAGCTCGAACTGGACGACATCCTCGCCACCGATCTCGACGGCACCCCGCTGGAGCCGAAGAAGCCCTCCGCCGAGACGGCGCTGCACACCCAGCTCTACCGCTGGCAACCGGAGATCGGCGCCGTGCTGCACACCCACTCGGTCACCTCCACGGTGCTGTCCCGCGAGCTGCAGGGCGATCGCCTACTGCTGGAGGGCTACGAGTTGCAGAAGGCCCTCCACGGGGTCACCACCCACGAGGTGCGCGTGGAGATCCCGGTGTTCGACAACGACCAGGACATTCCGCGCCTGGCCGACAAGGTGCAGACCTGGCTCGACGTCCATCCCGACTGCGTGGGGTACCTGATCCGCGGCCACGGCCTCTATAC
>CAUQPA010000674.1:0-2617 GCA_963519325.1 uncultured Pseudomonas sp.
CCAGGGTGATCAGCGGCTCGGCAACGCGGCGCAGTTCCTTGGCTTTCGGCAGGGTAGTTTTGATCAGCTCGTGCTCGAACAGCGACACAGCCATGTTCTGGAACATGGCCTTGCGGTGTGCGCTCGTGCGGCTCAGATGACGACCACTTTTACGATGACGCATGATTGAAATTCCTTCCCAAACTATCGTTCGGTGAACAATGACGATCAGGCAGTAGCCTTGTCGTCCTTCTTAAGGCTTGCAGGGGGCCAGTTGTCCAGGCGCATACCGAGCGACAGACCACGGGAGGCCAGAACGTCCTTGATTTCGGTCAGGGACTTCTTGCCCAGGTTCGGGGTCTTGAGCAGCTCCACTTCGGTACGCTGAATCAGGTCACCGATGTAGTAGATGTTCTCCGCCTTGAGGCAGTTGGCCGAACGAACGGTCAGTTCCAGATCGTCTACCGGACGCAACAGGATCGGATCGATCTCGTCTTCCTGCTCGACCACGACCGGCTCGCTGTCGCCCTTGAGGTCGACGAACGCTGCCAGCTGCTGTTGCAGGATGGTGGCGGCACGGCGGATGGCTTCTTCCGGATCCAGGGTACCGTTGGTTTCCAGGTCAAGCACCAGCTTGTCCAGGTTGGTACGCTGTTCGACCCGGGCGTTTTCCACCACATAGGCCACGCGACGAACCGGGCTGAACGTAGCGTCGAGCTGGAGACGACCGATGGCACGGGTTTCGTCTTCTTCGCTCTGACGCGCATCGGCGGGCTCATAGCCACGACCGCGCGCGATTTTCAGCTTCATGTTCAGCGAACCGTTGTCCGCCAGGTGGGCGATGACGTGCTCACCGTTGACGATCTCGACGTCGTGATCGACCTGAATGTCGGAGGCCAGAACCGGCCCCTGACCTTTCTTGCTCAGGCTCAGGGTGACTTCGTCACGACCGTGCAACTTGATGGCCAGACCCTTGAGATTGAGCAGGATCTCGATCACGTCTTCCTGCACGCCTTCGATGGCGCTGTACTCGTGCAGGACACCGTCGATCTCTGCTTCGACTACCGCGCAGCCAGGCATGGAGGACAACAGGATACGCCGCAGCGCGTTGCCCAAGGTATGGCCGAAACCACGCTCGAGAGGCTCGAGGGTGATCTTGGCACGGGTCTGACTAACCGCCTGCACATCGATATGGCGGGGGGTCAGGAACTCATTTACCGAACTCTGCATGGATGCACCTACTTTCTAGCCCTTACTTGGAGTAGAGCTCGACAATCAGGTTTTCGTTGATGTCGGCGGAGAGATCACCACGGGCCGGCACGCTCTTGAAGGTGCCTTCCTTTTTCTCAGTGCTCACTTCGACCCACTCAACCCGGCCACGCTGGCCGCACAGCTCGAGAGCTTGAGCGATACGCAGCTGGTTCTTGGCCTTTTCACGGACCGCGACGACGTCGCCGACCTTGACCTGATAGGAGGGAATGTTGACGGTCTGACCGTTGACGGTGATCGACTTGTGGGAGACCAGCTGGCGCGATTCCGCGCGAGTGGCACCGAAGCCCATGCGATACACCACGTTGTCCAGACGGCATTCGAGCAGTTGCAGCAGGTTCTCACCGGTAGCGCCCTTGCGACGGGCAGCTTCCTGGTAGTAACCGGCGAACTGGCGCTCGAGGACGCCATAGATACGGCGGACTTTCTGCTTTTCACGCAGCTGCAGACCGTAGTCGGACAGACGACCGCGACGCTGACCATGCTGGCCAGGAACGGTTTCCAGCTTGCACTTCGAGTCGAGGGCGCGGGCGCCGCTCTTCAGGAAGAGGTCAGTGCCTTCGCGGCGGGACAGTTTGCACTTGGGACCAATGTAACGAGCCATTTCTCACTGTCTCCTATTACACGCGACGCTTCTTCGGCGGACGGCACCCGTTATGCGGGATGGGCGTCACGTCGGTGATGCTGGCGATCTTGTAACCACAGGCATTCAGAGCGCGAACAGCGGACTCACGGCCGGGGCCGGGACCTTTGACGTTCACGTCCAGATTCTTCAAACCATATTCCAGAGCGGCTTGACCGGCGCGCTCGGCTGCAATCTGGGCAGCGAACGGGGTGCTCTTACGGGAGCCACGGAAGCCGGAGCCACCGGAGGTCGCCCAGGACAAGGCATTGCCCTGACGATCGGTGATGGTCACGATGGTGTTGTTGAAAGACGCGTGGATATGGGCGATGCCATCAACCACTGTCTTTTTGACTTTCTTACGAGGACGAGCAGCAGGTTTTGCCATGACTAGATTCCTGTCGATTCGCGGATGCGATTACTTGCGGATCGGCTTGCGCGGGCCCTTACGGGTACGGGCATTGGTCTTGGTGCGCTGACCACGGACCGGCAGACCACGGCGGTGACGCAGACCGCGGTAGCAACCCAGATCCATCAGGCGCTTGATGTTCATGTTGATTTCGCGGCGCAGGTCACCCTCGGTGAGGATTTTGGCGACCTCGTTACGCAGCTGATCGACCTGCTCGTCGCTCAGTTCTTTGATCTTGGCGGTCGGCTCGATGCCGGTGGCCGCGCAGATCTTCTGAGAGGTGGTGCGACCGACACCATAGATGTAGGTCAGCGAGATAACAGTATGCTTGTTATCTG
>CAUQPA010000675.1:0-2613 GCA_963519325.1 uncultured Pseudomonas sp.
GCAGTTGCCGGTGGAGCAATTCGAGGCGCAACTGGGCCCGGCTGACGACTGGCAGGTGGAGTGGAAGTGGGACGGCATCCGCGCCCAGCTGGTCAAGCGCGACGGCCGCCTGTGGATCTGGTCGCGAGGCGAGGATCTCGTCACCGATCGCTTTCCCGAATTACATCCCCTGGCGGCCCTGCTGCCCGATGGCACCGTGATCGACGGCGAGATCGTGGTCTGGAAGGAAGACGCCGCGCCCGACACCCTGCTCAGCAGCGAGGAAGTAAGCGAACACCAGGACGCCCGCGACCCGGCCGCGCCCATGCCCTTCGGCGTCCAGCCCTTCGCCCTGTTGCAGCAGCGCATCGGCCGCAAGACCCTGGGCAAGAAGATCCTCGAGGACGTGCCGGTCATCCTGCTCGCCTATGACCTGCTGGAATGGCAGGGCCATGACCTGCGCAGCCAGCCGCAACGGCAGCGCCGCGCCCAGCTGGAAACCCTGGTAGCCCGTTGCGCCAGCCCGCTGCTGAGGCCCTCGCCACTGCTGCACGGCCGCGACTGGCAGGACCTCGCCCGCCAGCGCGAAGCCTCCCGCACCCTGGGCGTGGAAGGCATGATGCTCAAGGCGCGCGACTCCCTCTATGGCGTCGGCCGTACCAAGGACATGGGCACCTGGTGGAAGTGGAAGGTCGATCCCTTCTCGGTGGATGCGGTGCTCATCTATGCCCAGCGCGGCCATGGGCGGCGCGCCAGCCTCTATTCCGACTACACCTTCGCCGTCTGGGATGGCCCGCCGGACAGCTCCGAGCGAACCCTGGTGCCCTTCGCCAAGGCCTACTCGGGTCTCACCGACGAGGAAATGCGCAAGGTCGACGCCATCGTGCGGCGGACCACGGTGGAGAAGTTCGGTCCGGTGCGTAGCGTCGAGCCGACCCTGGTGTTCGAGCTGGGCTTCGAGGGTATCGCCCTGTCCAAGCGCCACAAGAGTGGCGTCGCCGTGCGTTTTCCGCGGATGCTGCGCTGGCGCCACGACAAGCCGGTGGCCGAGGCCGACACCCTCGACATCCTGCAGAACCTGCTGGCCTAGCCAATGGCTGGCAGCACCTCGCCGCCCGTGGCCGATGGCGCCATCGGCGCGCCCCGGGAACCCCGCTGGGCCCTGGCGCTGGCCTGTCTCCCAGCGCTGGCGGCGATCCTCCTCGGTTCCTTGCTGACCGGTGCCTGGCTGCCCGGCGTGGTCGCCCTGGGCGGCGCCTTCACCGTTGGCTTCGGTGCCTACAAGAGCTTTGCCGCCGAACCCCTGGCACCCATGCTGGTGGCCGCGCTCGGCATGGCCGGCTCCGCCGTGGTCGGCTCCCTGCTCGGTCATCAGTTGCCCGCCCTGGTCCTGGCCGGCGCGCTCTGGGCCGCCTGCTGCGCCTGGTTGTTCGCCGTCGGCAACGGCCCCTGGTGGATCACCCAGCAATGGACGGTCGCGCTGCTGGTGGCGGGCGGCTTCCCCGGCGATCTGCACCAGGCCCTATCACGGGGTGGCCTGGTGCTTGCCGGCGGCCTGCTGCAGCTGCTGCTCTTCGCCCTCCTGCAAAAGGCGCTCTACCGCTCCCAATGGCAGCTGCGCAGCGGCTCGCTCCGTGCCCATCTACGCGAAGTGGTGGCCTTGTTCGAAGACCGCTTTCGCCTCGGCCGCTATGGCTTCTATGCCGCCGCCGTGGTCGCGCTCTGCCAGACGCTGACCGGCCTGCTCGACTATGGCCACGGCTACTGGGCGCCGATGACCGCCTTGCTGGTACTCAAGCCCCGACTGGACGATACCTGGCGCCGTGGCCTGGGTCGCCTGGGCGGCACCCTGGCCGGCTGCCTGCTGGCCAGCGCGGTGGTCTGGGTCGACAACACGTCGGCGGTCCTGGCCGGTGCCTGCCTGCTGTGCGCGGCAGGCGCCTACCTGCTGCAGGACGGCCGCTATTCGCTGCAGACGCTGTTCATTACCGGCACCACGGTGTTGATGGTCGCCCTGGCCGGCGCGCCGGAAACGGCGATCGCCCTCGAACGACTCGGCAGTACGCTGCTCGGCGGTCTGGTCGCCCTGTTGTTCCTCGCGCTGGAAGCCAGCCTGGAAAGACGGCTCGCGCCTGTTCAGCGCTGGCGACGGCGGCGCCAGGCGAAGGCCACCAGTCCCACCAGGGCGCCAAGGTAGCTGCCGTCGTGCATCCAGGCCGCCAGCAGGAAACCCCGGGCGTCCTGCACGCAAGCCGGCACCCGCGGTAGGCTGCCCAATTCCAGGGCCAGCCAGCCCACACCCAACCCCAGCAGGGCGAAGCTCACCGCGCCGAGCAGCACCGCCAGGGCGCCGCGCCACGGCACGCAGGCCTGGCGCTGCCGACGCGTCAGCCAGAGCAGGACCAGGCCAAGCGGCACGCCTGCCGTCCCACCGGCGAGCAGACCAACCTGGGCCGCCCGCCAGCGCGGCGCCAGGTGCGCATCGAGCAGACCGAATTGCGGGAATTTCAGGCAGGTGAAGTATTCCGGCCCCAGGCCATAGCTCAGCTGATCGTGCAGTGCACCATAGAGGGCGGCCAGCGCGACCAGCGCCGTCAATCCTGCCAGTGGGCGGAGCCAGCCTGGTCCAGCCAC
>CAUQPA010000676.1:0-2608 GCA_963519325.1 uncultured Pseudomonas sp.
CGACAGCAGGTAGAAGGCGATGCAGTCGTGGCTGACCATCGGCTCGCTCATGGCGGAGAAGGCACGCGGTAGCTGCTGGATGATCTCGTCTTCGGCGATGCGCAGCTGTTGGTGGCGGGTCCCGTAGTGATTGGCGATCAGATCGGAATACTGGAATTCGTCGCCGCGCTCGCCGCCGGCATCCTCGAAGCCGATGGAGAAGGTCAGCAGGTCCTTGACCCCCGAGTCGTGCAGCAGGCCGACCAGCAGGCTGGAGTCGACGCCGCCGGAGAGCAGCACCCCTACCTCGCGCGCGGCGCGCTGGCGGATCGCCACGGCATCCTTTAGGCCATGCAGGACACGCTCGGCCCAGTCGTCCAGGGTGAAGCGGCGTTCGTCTTCCTGGGGGCCGTAGTCCAGGGTCCACCAGGTTTCCTGGTGCTGGTTACCGGAGGCGTCCACCGTCATCCAGGTCGCTGGCGGCAGCTTTTGCACGCCCTGCAGGATGGTTCGCGGCGCCGGAACCACGGCGTGGAAATTCAGGTAGTGGTTGAGGGCGACCGGATCGATGCGGGTATCGATGTCCCCGGCTTCCAGCAGCGCGGGCAGGCTGGAGGCGAATCTCAGGCGCTTGTCGGTGAACGACAGGTACAGCGGCTTGATGCCGAGGCGGTCACGGGCGATGAACAGCCGGCCCGTGTCGCGCTCCCAAATGGCGAAGGCGAACATGCCATTGAGCTTGGGCAGCATGGCCTTGCCCCAGGCGTGATAGGCCTTGAGCAGGATCTCGGTATCGCCGCCCGAGTGGAAGCGATAGCCCTTGGCTTCCAATTCCTGGCGCAGTTCCGGGTAGTTGTAGATGGCGCCGTTGAACACCATGGACAGGCCCAGCTCCGGCTCGATCATGGGTTGGCCCGAGGCTTCCGCCAGATCCATGATCTTCAGCCGCCGATGGCCGAGGGCGACCGGACCCTGGCTGTGGAAGCCCCAGGCATCGGGTCCGCGCTGTTCCAGGCGGTGGGTGATGCGCTCCACCGCGCTGATGGCTGCGGGTTGTTGATCGAAACGAAGCTCGCCGGCGATGCCGCACATGGTTCTGTGCCTCTTGAGTCCTTGGGATGCGGCGCGGGGAGTTCACTCCTGAACCCAGCGTGCGCATCCAATGCGTGTGGACTTCTCGGGATCCTTGAAAAGCCAATGCAGGGCGCTGTACGTGCAGGCTGGGGCTACGCCGGGCAGATCATCTGCAGGCAGCGCACACCCGGCCGCACGCATCGACCGGCGGCGGGTCTCATGGAGAGGAAGGGGACGCCTGCCGGTCAGGGCCTCAGGTTACGAGCCCCAAGCGCGGCGGATGGTTCCGTGGCGATGTCGCGGTCTGCCTCGGCCATCACAGGCAGGGCTGACAGATTGCGCTGTATATGTTATAATGTATCTTTATCGACTGCCCGCGGATGTCCCGCACGGTGGTCCCAAAGCAGGAGACGCCTCATGAAACCCGGTATCCATCCCAACTACCGTCCCGTGCTGTTCCATGACACCACCTCGGACACCTACTTCCTGATCCGCTCCACCGCCGAGAGCGATCGTACCCAGGAGTACGAAGGCGAGACCTATCCCTACATCAGCCTGGACGTGTCCAGCGCCTCCCACCCCATCTACACCGGTGAGCAGCGCCAGATGAAGGTCGAAGGTCGTGTCTCGAGCTTCAACAAGAGATTCGCCGGCTTCCCCGGCGGCAACAGCAAGTAGCGCTACCCGGGGTCAGCGTGCGCTGCTGACCCCTTCGAGCGTGGCGAACGAGGTGTCCTTGGCCGTCAGCAGGAAGTCCTGCATGAAGGGCGCCTCCAGCATGTCCTCGCGGATGGCTGCATAGAGCGTCGCGTAGAGGCCTTTTTCCCCCAGGCGACGAGCCGTGACGTAGCCGCGCGAGCTGTATTCGTGGATCGCCCAGTTGGGCAGGCAGCAGACGCCACGACCCGACGCCACCAGTTGCAGCATCATCACCGTCATCTCCGCCGTGCGAATCGACAACGGCTCGACATCGGCTGGGTCGAGGAAGCGGGTGAAGATGTCCAGGCGATCCCGTTCCACCGGATAGGTGATCTGGGTTTCCTGTGCCAGGTCCTGGGGCACGATGAAGGGACGCTGCGCCAGGGGGTGCTGGTTGGCCACCGCCAGCAGCGCCTCGTAGGTGAACAGCGGCACATAGGTGACCCCTGAAAGGTCCACCGGATCGGCCGTCACCACCAGGTCCAGATCGCCCCGCGCCAGCGCCGGCAGGGGGGCGAAGGAGAAGCCGGACGCCAGGTCCAGCTCCACCTCCGGCCAGGAGTCGCGAAATTGATCGATGGTCGGCATCAGCCACTGGAAGCAGCTGTGGCATTCGATGGCCATGTGCAGCCGTCCCGCCGTTCCCCCCACCAATCGCGCCAGGTCCCGTTCCGCGCTGCGCAGGTGCGGCAATACCGCGTCCGCGGTCTGTAGCAGGCGCAGGCCGGCACTGGTGAAGCGAATCGGCTTGGTCTTGCGGATGAACAGCGGGGTGCCCAGGCGTTCCTCCAGTTCCTTGTACTGGTGGGAGAGGGCGGACTGGGTCTGGTGCAAGCGCTCCGCGGCTTCCACCAGG
>CAUQPA010000677.1:0-2599 GCA_963519325.1 uncultured Pseudomonas sp.
GGCCAGGGCACTGGCGCGATTCACGCCCTGTACCAGGCGCAGGAAGCGCAGCACCGACAGCGGCAGGGTGGCATCCACCTGCAGCTTCTGCGGCATGTAGCCGATGCGCAGCCGGGGTCGCCGCCAGACGCTGCCGCGATCGGGCGTGAGCAGGCCGAGCACGCTGCGCACCAGGGTGGTCTTGCCGGCGCCGTTGGGGCCGATGAGGGTGACGATGCGCCCGGGATCCAGGGTCAGGCTGACCTGTTCGAGCACCGGCTGACCGGCGAAGGTCACGCTGACATCCTGCAGCCGGATCAGCGCCTCGCTCATGCCTGCTTCCGGCAGGCGGCGCACTGGCCGATCACTTCCACGGTCTGGCCTTCCACCTGAAAACCGACCGCCTTGGCGCCTTCCAGGATGGCCTGGTGCACCGCGGGTTGCTCCAGCTCGATGCTCACCTGGCAGCTGCGGCAGATCAGGAACTGGCCCTGGTGGGCCTCGCCGGGGTGATTGCAGCCGACGAAGGCGTTTAGCGAGGCGATGCGGTGCACCAGGCCGTTCTCGACGAGGAAATCCAGCGCCCGATAGACGGTGGGTGGTGCCGCGCGCCGGCCGTCCTGCTCGCTGAGCACGGCCAGGATGTCGTAGGCGCCGAGCGGCTTGTGGCTTTGCCATACCAGCTCCAGCACCCGCTTGCGCAGGTCGGTGAGGCGCACGCCAGCGCGGCTGCAGAGTTCGTCGGCCTCGGCCAGGGCATGGGCGACACAGCGCGAATGATCGTGGGGCCGAAAGGCCAGGGGGGCGTCGGACATGGAACGATACCTTGGGAGCTAGGACGTTATTATATTGCACCTCTCTTAAGAATCGGGATTTTCACGTGCCGCGCATCCTACCCCTCGTCGTTTCCCTGCTGCTCAGTGGCGCCCTCCTGCCGGCCCAGGCCGAGGTCAAGGTCCTCACCAGCATCAAGCCCCTGCAGCTGATCGCCGCCGCCATCCAGGACGGTACCGGCGAGCCCGCCGTGCTGCTGCCGCCGGGGGCCTCGCCGCATCACTACGCGCTGCGCCCCTCGGACCTGCGCCAGGTGCGCGACGCCACCCTGGTCTACTGGATCGGGCCGAGCCTGGAAGCCTTCCTGCCCGCGGTGCTCAAGGAACGCCAGGGCCCCAGCGTGGCGGTCCAGGACCTGCCCGGCCTGCACCTGCGCCGTTTCGGCGCGGAGCACGAGCACGGCGACGACGACCACGACGAGGCCCACGGCGACGAGCATGGCCACGCGCAGGGTGGCGAGCCCGAATACGCCCACGACCATGACCATCGCCCGGGTAGCCTGGACGCGCACCTCTGGCTGGCGCCGGCCAACGCCCGGGTGATCGCCACCCGCCTGGCCGCCGACCTCAGCCAGGCCGATCCGGCCAATGCCGCGCGCTACGCCGCCAACCTCGAGGCGTTCGAGGCCCAGCTGACGGCCAAGGACCAGGCCCTGCGTGCCCAGCTGGCGCCGGTCGCCGGCAAGCCCTACTTCGTCTTCCACGAGGCCTTCGACTATTTCGAAGAGGCCTACGGCCTGGCGCACCGCGGCGTCTTCGCCCTCGGCGCCGACGTCCAGCCCGGGGCGCGCCACGTGGCCGCCATGCGCGAGGAGCTCAAGGCCGCCGGCCCCACCTGTGTCTTCACCGAGCCGCCGCTGCAGCCGAAGATCGCCACTACCCTCAGCAGCGGCCTGCCGGTGACCCTGGTGGAACTGGACCCGCTCGGTGCCCGGGTAGCGGTCAACGGCCAGGGCTATGCCGGCCTGCTGCAGGGCGTGGCCGATACCCTGAGCGGTTGCCTGGCCAAGCTGCCCTGAGTCCCCCGGAGCGACGGCGGCGGCCAGGCTACCGTCCGTCGCCCCCGACCCACCCTCAGCATCGTTCAGCTGGCGTTCAGGACGAGTTCAGGCAGCGTTCAGGGCCATTGGCCTAATCTGCAACTGTCAGATCAGCAACGCCGAGGTCGCCCGGACATGTTCACCCTAGCGCAGCTCCCGCTACGGCAGATCGTCCGGACACTTCGACCCGACCTGGCGATGTTCATCCTTGTAACTCCATTGCAGGGTCACCAAGTCAGCTCTGGTCCCCTGTAACCGTCTCGCGACGGAGCCGTCCCCCAACGGCAGTTTCCGATCCCCATGAAGTGCTCCTTACCTCTCCTACTGGAGAGGTTTTTTTTGCCCGGAACTTTATTTTCGCGAACGCCCGTGACCCCATTCATCCCTTCCTCACTCTCGCCGCCGGCCGGCTACAGGCGCCATAATCGACGTCAGGACGCCGCTGCGCGAAGCTCGCGACACGGGCAGTCGCGGCCGGAGAAAGTCTCGTTAGCTGTTCAGGAGTCTGCATGAAGATCCTCGTCGTCGAAGACGAAAACCTGCTGCGCCACCACCTCAAGGTGCGTCTGGGTGAAGCCGGTCATGTCGTCAATGCCGTGGCCGATGCGGAAGAAGCGCTCTACAGCGCCCGCGAATTCCATCACGACCTCGCCATCATCGATCTGGGCCTGCCCGGCATGAGCGGGCTCGATCTGATCCGCCAGCTGCGCAACCAGGGCGCCACCCTGCCGATCCTCATCCTCACCG
>CAUQPA010000678.1:0-2598 GCA_963519325.1 uncultured Pseudomonas sp.
CGGCTAGCCCGGCGGCGCTCGACGGCCGCCGCCGCGCCGCAGAGGCCCCGGCCAGCGGCGGCGCCAGCGAAACGATCAGGGGCGAGGGCAGTCCACCTGTGCGCACTTCATACACAGGAGCCCTCTTCATGACCGGCCAGGGAGAATCCGCCGCTCGCCCCACCTTCAGTCCACCGGTCTTCTGGACCTCGACCCTGCTGCTGCTGGCGCTGGTGCTCTACGCCAGCCTGTTCCAGGCCAATGCCCAGTGGCTGTTCGCCGCCATCCAGGGCTGGATCATCACCAACCTCAGCTGGTTCTACATCCTCGCCGTGGCCATCATCCTCGGCACCGTGGTGTTCCTCGGCCTCAGTCGCTACGGCGACATCAAGCTCGGCCCCGACCACAGCGAGCCTGACTACGCCAACACCACCTGGTTCGCCATGCTGTTCTCCGCCGGCATGGGCATCGGCCTGATGTTCTTCGGCGTCGCCGAACCGGTGATGCACTTCCTCAATCCGCCCTATGCCGAAGGCCAGACGGTGGAGGCCGCGCGCCAGGCCATGCGCATCACCTTCTTCCACTGGGGCCTGCACGCCTGGTCGATCTACGCCATCGTCGCCCTGATCCTGGCCTACTTCAGCTACCGGCACGGCCTGCCGCTGACCCTGAGATCGGCGCTCTATCCGCTGATCGGCGAACGCATCTACGGCCCCATCGGCCATGCGGTGGATATCTTCGCCATCATCGGCACGGTGCTCGGCGTCGCCACCTCCCTGGGCTTCGGCGTCTCCCAGATCAATACCGGACTCAACGTGCTGTTCGGCGTGCCGGTGTCCACCCCCGTGCAGATCGGCCTGATCGTCATCACCACGGCGCTGGCCACCCTCTCGGTGGTCTCGGGGCTGGACAAGGGCGTGCGGCGGCTGTCGGAGCTCAACCTCGGGCTGGCGGTGCTGCTGATGCTCACCGTGGTCATCCTCGGCCCGACGGTGCTGATCCTGCAGACCTTCGTCGAGAACACCGGCGGCTATCTCAGCGAGATCGTCAGCCGCACCCTCAACCTCAACGCCTATCGACCCACCGACTGGATCGGCGGCTGGACGCTGTTCTACTGGGGCTGGTGGCTGGCCTGGTCGCCCTTCGTCGGACTGTTCATCGCGCGGATTTCCCGTGGCCGTACCATCCGCGAATTCGTCTCCGGGGTGCTGCTGGTGCCGGCCGGCTTTACCCTGCTGTGGATGACGGTGTTCGGCAACACGGCCATCCACATGATCCTCACCGAGGGCCTCACCGACCTGGCCGCCGCGGTGTCCCAGGACAGCTCCCTGGCGCTGTTCGCCTTTCTCGAGCACTTCCCCTTCGCCAGCGTGATCTCGCTGATCGCCATCGTGATGGTGGTGGTGTTCTTCGTCACCTCGGCCGACTCCGGTGCCATGGTGGTGGACATGCTGGCCTCCGGCGGCCAGGACCAGACGCCGGTCTGGCAGCGGGTGTTCTGGGGCGCCAGCATGGGGCTGGTGGCCATCGCCCTGCTGCTGGCCGATGGCCTCAAGGCGTTGCAGACCGCCACCATCGCCAGTGCCTTGCCCTTCACCCTGGCGCTGCTCCTGAGCATGCGCGGCCTGCTCAAGGCGCTGAAGCTGGACGCCACCAAGCGCGGCCTGCGCCATCAGGCGCTGAGCCTGACGCCGCCGACCACCCGCACGCCGGGCGGCTGGCAGCGCCGGCTGCGTGGCCTGGCGATGTTTCCGCGGCGGGCGCACGTGGTGCGCTTCATCGGCGAGGTGGCCAAACCGGCCTGCCTGGCGGTGGCCGAGGAGTGGCGCAAGCAGGGCTATGTCTGCGGCGTGGAAGACCGTGACGACGGCGGGGTGCGGCTGTACGTCGGGCCGGCCGAGCAGCCCGAGTTCGTCTACCAGGTTAGACCCCATGCCTACGCCATGCCCAGCTTCGTCATGGGCAGCGAGCCCGGCGAGGAGCGCAAGTACTTCCGCGCCCAGGTCTACCTACGCGAAGGCGGCCAGGACCACGACGTCATGGGCTGGTCGCGCGAAGACGTCATCGGCGACATCCTTGACCAGTACGAGCGCCATATGCACTTCCTGCATCTGGTGGGCTAGACGAAAAAGCCGGGCGCAGTGCCCGGCTTTTTCATGTTGCGGCGCTCGGGTCACCTCACCCGGAAGCGCCGGACCACCGCGATCAGCTGCTCGTTGGACGATTGCACCGCCGCGGTACTCTCGGCGGTGCGCTGACCGCTGGTGACCAGGTCGTCGACGATATGGCGCACGGCGACCATGTTCTGGTTGATCTCGCCGGCCACCACGCTCTGCTCTTCGGCCGCTGCGGCGATCTGAGTCGAGAGATCGCTGATGCGCACCACCGAACCGCTCATCTCGTCCAGGCCTTCGGTGACCTCGCGGGTGCGCTCGGCAGTGCTCTGGCAACTGGCCTTGGTCATTTCCATGGCTGCGACCGCGGAACTCACCCCCTGCTGCAAGCGGT
Organism: uncultured Pseudomonas sp.; assembly: GCA_963519325.1. GTDB lineage: Bacteria > Pseudomonadota > Gammaproteobacteria > Pseudomonadales > Pseudomonadaceae > Chryseomonas. Next base: position 2,488 of record CAUQPA010000678.1, read on the forward strand.
TGAGCATCTCGTTGATCTCGGCGGTGCTCTGCTGGGTACGGCCGGCCAGGGCGCGGACCTCGTCGGCCACCACGGCGAAGCCGCGGCCGTGTTCGCCGGCCCGCGCCGCCT
>CAUQPA010000679.1:0-2585 GCA_963519325.1 uncultured Pseudomonas sp.
CTTGTCCCCCTAAGCCCCGCGAGCTCGCGAAAGGGGAACCGCCATCCCAGCTTTTTTTCAGGCCGGTACGAGCTGCACCCACCAGCGCAGGCGCTGCTCCACCCGCACCGGCAGGCTGTCGGCCAGGGCTGCCAGGGCGCGATCGGTATCGTCCAGGGGATAGCTGCCCACAACCCGCAGGTCGGCGACCGTGGCGGCGCAGCTCAGCAGGCCGGGACGATAGCGCCCCAACTCCGCCACCAGCGCCGCCAACGGCCAGTCATCCACCACCAGCCGCCCCTGCCGCCACAGCTGACGGCCGGGATCGGCGCGCCCCAGGGGGAGCACCGCGCCGGGGGTCAGCAGGACCCGCGCGCCCTCGGCCAGGGTCTGGGAACGCGCCTGACGCGGAAAGAGCTGGAAGGCCCCGGCATAGGCCGCCACCTCCACACCCTCTTCGCGGCTACGGATACCACAGCAGCCCGCCCCCAGCCGTACCCTGCCGGCCACGGTCTCCAGGGTCAGCGGCGCGGCCCCGCGCAGGCCTTCGAAGAGCGCCTCGCCCCGCAGCAGGCGCCAGCCATCCGGGGCGTCCTGCGCCAGCTGGCTATCGGTGTTGAGCCAGACCCGCACCCCGGCAGCCAGGTCGAAGGCGCGGATCTCGCCGACCGCCGTACTCAGGTCGGCGCCCTGCCCCAGCCGCCAGTCATCGCCTCGATTCCAGCCCAGCGCCAGGCCGCCGAGCACCAGGCCGAGCACCTTGAGTGCCCGGCGTCGCTCCAGGGTCTCGCGCCGGGCGAGGGCTATCCGCCCCGATACGGGCAGCCCGGAGAAACGCGCGCTGATCTCCTCCACCCGGGCCCAGGCCACGCCGTGCCGCGGATCCGCCTGCAGCCAGCGCTCCCAGGCCCTCCGGGTCGCAGGGTCGACCTCTCCGGCGGCCAGCTCGGCGAACCAGTGGGCAGCCTCTTCCAGGGGCACCGCGGGATCACGCCCCAGGGCCGTCAAGACACCAGTTCCAGGCAGTGCAACATGGCCTGCGCCATGTACTTCTTTACCATCCGCTCCGACACGCCCAGGCGCTCGGCGATGACGGCATAGGTCAGACCTTCCAGTTGCGCCAGCAGGAAGGCCTGCCGTACCCGGCTCGGCAGGCGGTCGAGCAAGGCATCGAGTTCGGTGAGGGTTTCCAGGATCAGCGCCTGGGCCTCCGGCGAGGGCTGCACCTCTTCCGGACGGGCGGCGAGCGCCTCGAGATAGGCTCGCTCCAACGCCTGGCGCCGCCAGTGATTGGCCAGCAGCCCCTGGGCGACGGTCGCCAGGAAGGCGCGCGGCTCACGCAGAGGTTGCAGCTCGCCCTCCCGGGCCAGGAGGCGCAGGAAGGTGTCCTGGGCAAGATCGGCCGCCTGCCCAAGGCAACCCAACCGCCGGTGGAGGCGCTCGCGCAACCAACCATGGTGGTCGAGATAAAGGGTCCGGATATGTCCGTGCCGGTCGGACTCGAGCGTCTGCATCACCATCCTCGGAAGCAGCTGACTTCCGATAATGATAATGCTTCTCGATCACAAGATACAGGCTTGTCGGCGTTCCAGAGCCTTTGCCTGGAGACCGGGTCGCGCTAGAGACTGATCGGCTTGCGCCCGGCGAAGGCGTGGGTCAGGGTCCCGCCATCGACCAGATCCAGTTCGCCACCCAGGGGTACGCCATGGGCGATCCGCGAGATGATCAGCCCCTTGGGCGCCAGCAGCTGGGCGATGTAGTAGGCGGTCGCCTCGCCTTCCACCGTAGGGTTGGTGGCGATGATCATTTCGGTGAAGCCACCTTCGCTGACACGCCGCTCCAGCTCGGGCACGCCGATGGCGTCCGGGCCCAGGCCGTCGATGGGTGACAGGTGTCCCTTGAGCACGAAGTAGCGCCCACGGTAGCCGGTCTGCTCCACGGCGAAGACGTCCATGGGGCCTTCCACCACGCAGAGGATGCTGTCATCGCGCCGGGTATCGGCGCAGAAACCGCAGATCTCGTCCTCGCTCAGGGTACGGCACTGGCGGCAGTAGCCTACCCCTTCCATGGCCGCGCTGAGGGCACTGGCCAGGCGCAGGCCACCTTGGCGTTCACGCTCGAGCAGTTGCAGGGCCATACGCTGGGCGGACTTCTGGCCGACGCCGGGCAAGACCCGGAGCGCATCGATCAATTGGCGAATCAGGGGACTGAAGCTCATGGACTACCGTATGGGAGAGCGAAAGAAAACGGGTGCCTGGGGGCACCCGTAGCAAGCCTCTTCTAGAAGGGCATCTTGAAGCCGGGCGGCAGTTGCATGCCGGAGGTCATGCCGGACATCTTGTCCTGGCTGTTCTGCTCGATCTTGCGCACGGCATCGTTCACCGCGGCGGCGATCAGGTCTTCGAGGATCTCCTTGTCTTCCTGCATCAGGCTGTCGTCCAGGCTGACGCGCTTGACGTCGTGCCGGCCAGTCATGACGACGCTGACCAGGCCCGCGCCGGATTGACCGGTCACTTCGGCGTTCGCCAGCTCTTCCTGCATCTTCTGCATCTTTTCCTGCATCTGCTGGGCCTGCTTCATCAGGCCGGCCATGCCACCTTTCATCA
>CAUQPA010000680.1:0-2582 GCA_963519325.1 uncultured Pseudomonas sp.
CAAAAGCAGCGAGGGCTGAAGTCGACCGGAAATACAGGGCTACTTCAGACCTTCCTTAGAGGGCGCAAATGGTGCTGAAGTTGCAGAAACTGTCCGATATTCCCTCAAAGCTGTTGATGAAACGCGAGCGGTAATTGGCCAGTGCATCAGGGAGCTCATGAGGGACGTGAGGCGCTGTTTGACAGGGGTGTCGTAGCCATATTGCTTCTATGGCGTTTAACTGTCTAATTTCGTCACGAGCTGCAAATTCAAGGGCCTCCACGCGCGGGCGACGGCATCACCACTCGTCTGGTCATAGCTCGATTTGTGGAACATACGTTCGTAGAACTAGACAGACATCTCGTAAGCAGACGAACCCCCTCATCGTCGCTTGAACAGGAGAGTCTAATGAAGGCCATCGTTTACAACGGGCCACGCGACGTCAGCGTGCAAAATGTCCCAGACGCCAAGATCGAAAAACCTACCGACGTCGTAGTGCGCATCACCACTACCAATATCTGCGGCTCTGACCTGCATATGTACGAGGGCCGTACCTCGATGGAGACGGGACGTGTTTTCGGTCACGAGAACCTCGGAGAAGTCATCGAAGTCGGCGCCGGCGTAGATCGCATCAAGGTAGGTGATCGCGTCTGTTTGCCATTTAATATCGGCTGCGGTTTCTGCGAAAACTGTGAAAAAGGTTTGACCGGTTTCTGCCTCACGGCCAACCCCGGCAGTGCTGGTGCTGCTTACGGGTTTGCCGATATGGGCTCATACCAGGGTGGTCAAGCAGAACTGCTGCGTGTGCCATATGCGGACTTCAATTGCTTGGTGCTACCAGAGGATGCGCAAGAGAAAGAAAACGACTACGTCATGCTGTCAGACATATTCCCCACCGGATGGCATGCCACTGAACTGGCTGGCCTGATGCCAGGTGAAAGCATCGCCATTTACGGTGCAGGGCCAGTGGGCCTGATGGCAGCTCATGCCGCGATGATCAAAGGCGCCTCGCAAGTGTTTGTGGTCGACAACCATCCGGATCGATTGAAATTGGCCGCGCAGATGGGGGCCACGCCAATCAACTCCCTGGAGAAAGAGGCGGTTGATCAGATCCTCAACCTGACTCACGGCAAAGGCACTGATCGAGGTTGTGAGTGTGTGGGGTACCAGTGCTGTGACAAACACGGCCATGAGGTCAATCACCTGACGATGAACAACCTGGTAGCTTCCACCAAGGCCACGGGTGGCATCGGCGTAGTCGGGGTGTTTGTTCCTCAGGATCCGGGCGCGAAAAATGAACTGGCGAAGGAAGGCAAAATGGCCTTCGATTTCGGCGCGTTCTGGTTCAAGGGCCAGCAGATACGCACCGGGCAAGCCAACGTCAAAGCCTATAACCGCAGGCTTGCGGAGTTGATCCATCGCGACCGCGCCAAGCCTTCGCAGATCATCTCTCACAGCCTGAAATTGGCGGAAGGGCCCGATGCGTACAAGCACTTCGATGCGCGAGATGAGGGTTGGACAAAGGTCATTCTGAAGCCGGCAGCCTGATCGAACTGCTGTATGGATCTGACGCCCTGACGATATCGCCGGGCGTCAGCCCAAAGACCCGCCTACTCGCGCTTACAGTATGGCCGCTATGTATTTACCGACCACATACCACCTGTCGTCCGCTCGAAATGCAAGCGCGGTTGTTGCGCAAGATGACCAAGGGAAAAATAGTAAGCGTACTGACTTCGATGGTCGGCCCGCTGCGCTTTCCGGGTGGGGAGATCGTCGACCTTACAGTCAACGCTGGGAAATCGAGCTGGGCTATTGGGCGATCAAGCAGAGACTGCTGGGCGGCGAATATACCCTGAGAAGCAAGACGCCGGAGATGATCGATCAAGAGCTATGCGGTGTGCTGCTGGGCTACAACCTTTTGCGCTACCAGATGGTACTGATGTCCAGGCAGTGTTCCGGTGTGTACCCCTGCGAAATGAGTTTCACTGCCTGCAGTTGGGTCATCTTGGGGTTGCTGCATGGCACGTCACTGAACCATCCCGGCAACTTGCCAGGATTTCTGAGAGATTTGCAGGCATCAGCCGCTCGATATGTTTTACCCCATCGGCGAGCTGATCGATGCTTCCCACGCGCAGTCGTTGGACATGCTGTCGAAACGACACATAGACGGCACCTCGTGCGAATTGAGACTCGCACGGGTCCCCACGTTCATTGGGGAATCTGCCAGTGATTTACGTTAAATCAATAACCAGGGGTTCACTTGTAGATGAAAGCCCCTCCAGAATGAATGGAGGGGTAGCCTGATCGGCGATAACCGCTTTGAGCAGATTTCAAACAAGTGTTTCAGTGACGAAGGGCTTGAGCTGACCAATGAACGTTTTGCCATGTTCGAACCAGGCTTTGCGCACTGCCGACTCGATATATCGTTGATAGTCCTCCGAGCTTTGGAACCAGCATTCGCCAATCGCGGGAACCGGCCCTACATCCAGGTATGGCACATGGGTATCGGCAGGGTTTTCAGCCACCAACCTAACATCATATTTATACAGGCTTTAGGGAAGGTCTGAAAAAGACTTCCTGAATCTGGTGAAATACGCCGATCC
>CAUQPA010000681.1:0-2578 GCA_963519325.1 uncultured Pseudomonas sp.
GTACTCGGCTACGAACCGAGCGGTCGGAGGTTCGAATCCTCCCGAGTGCGCCAAATCGACGAAGCCTCTGGCTTCAGCAGTACCAGCGGTGTTCTGGCTAAACGCACCGAAACGCACTCGTAGCTCAGCTGGATAGAGTACTCGGCTACGAACCGAGCGGTCGGAGGTTCGAATCCTCCCGAGTGCGCCAAACATGAAGAAGGGCCTGCAGCGATGCAGGCCCTTTTTTATTGCCCGCGGATTCGTGCCAGTATCCGCGGTCGCCGGGTTTGCCGAGGTCACCTCCGACCCGGTCGCTGGTTTTTCCGATATTGCCCGCGAGAGGGTCGCATCATGCAGTGGGACAGACCGACTCCCCATCTCCTGCCACTTCGCATCGCTGCCGAGCACATCGACGGCCTCGGCCATGCGAACAATGCCGTGTACGTGGCCTGGCTCGAGCAGTGCGCCTGGCAGCATTCGGCTGCCCTGGGCCTGGACCTGGCCACCTTCCAGCGGCTGGATCGCGCCATGGCCGTGGTGCGCCACGAGATCGACTACCTCAGCAGTGGCTACCAGGACGACGAGCTGGTGCTGGGTACCTGGCTGGTGGACTGGGATCGCCGCCTGCGCATGACCCGGCAATTCCAGCTGCAGCGTCCCGCCGATGGCGTGACGCTGTTGCGCGCCCGCACGACCTTCGTCTGCATCGAGCTATCCTCCGGCAAGCCCAGGCGCATGCCGCCCGAGTTCCTCGCCGGCTACGGCCAGGCACTGCCCGGCGAGGACGTCTGAGCATGGAAATCGCCCTGGCGCCCATGGAAGGCCTCGTCGACGACATCCTGCGCGAGCTGCTGACGGAAGTCGGTGGCCTCGACTGGTGCGTGAGCGAATTCATCCGCGTCTGTGACCGCCTGTTGCCCGCCGCCGCCTTCGCCAAGCTGGCGCCGGAGCTGGGGCAGGGCGCTCGGACGCCGTCCGGTACGCCCATGCGGGTGCAGCTGCTGGGCTCGGATCCGGCCTGCCTGGCCGAAAACGCGGCCTTCGCCTGCACCCTGGGTGCGCCGGTGATCGACCTCAACTTCGGCTGCCCGGCCAAGACCGTCAACAAGTCCCGTGGCGGGGCGGTGCTGCTCAAGGAGCCGGAATTGCTCAATCGCATCGTCGAGAGCGTGCGCCAGGCCGTGCCAGCGCATATTCCGGTGACCGCCAAGATGCGTCTGGGCTACGACAGTCCGAATGCCGCCCTGGCCTGCGCCGAGGCGCTGGCCGAGGGTGGCGCGGCGCAACTGGTGGTCCATGCGCGGACCAAGGTCGAGGGCTACAAGCCGCCGGCGCACTGGGAGTGGGTGGCGCGGGTCGCGGACCGGGTGTCCGTGCCGGTGCTGGCCAATGGCGAGATCTGGACCCTGGACGACTACTGGCGCTGCCGCAGCGTCAGCGGCCAGGCCTCGGTGATGCTGGGGCGCGGCCTGGTCTCGCGACCGGACCTGGCGCTGCAGATCGCCGCTGCGGTGCGCGGTGAAGAGACCACGGCGCAGAGCTGGGCCGAGATCCTGCCGCGGGTGCAGCGCTTCTGGCTGATGGCGCAGCGCAAGCTGGCGCCGCGCTACGCCCCCGGACGCCTCAAGCAATGGCTCGGCATGCTGACCCGCAGCTACCCCGAGGCCGCAGCCCTGTTCGCCGAGGTGCGGCGCGAATCCGATTGCGCGCTGATCGACCGCCTGCTCGGCATGGCCGGCCCAACCCCGGCGAAGCTTGATCTGGATCAAGAGCCGCTACGCCAATCCGTCTAGGCTGCGAAGGGTGGTGACGGCGGAGCGTCGTCATCGCGCGCACGCAAGGCACTTCAGGCGACTCAGGGTCGCCTTTTTTTCGTCTGGCGCCCGGGCTGGAACTTAGCCGGCGTAGTGCGGCCTATGCTGCATCCCTGCCATTTCCAGAGCCCCCGTGCGTCTACCCTGGACGGTTTTCCTCGCACCCTCGCCCGCGGCCCTTATCTTCGCCGGCAAGACCCTGTTCGCCGCGGGCCTGGCGCTCTGGCTGGCGTTCAGGTTCAGCCTGGAACAACCGGTCTGGGCCTGCATGACGGTGATGATCGTCTCCCAGCCGCTCTCCGGCATGGTGGTGGCCAAGGGGCTGTTCCGCCTGCTCGGTACCCTCGTCGGGACCTGCATGGCAGTGGTGCTCATGGGCTTCTTCGCCCAGACCCCCTGGCTGTTCCTGCTGGCCCTGGCCACCTGGATGGCGCTGTGCACGGCCGCCTCGACCCTGCTGCGCAATCACTTCGCCTATGGCTTCGTCCTGGCCGGTTATACCGTCGCCATCATCGGCCTGCCGGCCATTGCCCATCCGCTGACGGTGTTCGACCAGGCCGTCGCCCGCTGTACCGAGATTTGCCTGGGCATCGTGGTGGCCTCCGCCGTCAGCGCCCTGGTCTGGCCGCAGCGGGTGGAGCAGACCCTGGCGCTCCAGGCCCGGCGGACCTGGGAGCAGGGGGTGGCCGCTGCCCGCGCGGAGCTAGCCGGGGCCCAGGAGGCAACCCAGGGCCTGCTGGCCGTGCTCGGCCAGGTGGTGGCCGTGGATGCCCAGCGCGACC
>CAUQPA010000682.1:0-2577 GCA_963519325.1 uncultured Pseudomonas sp.
GCTACCAGGCGGCGGTGGGCGCGCTCGCTGAAACGCTGCAGCCGGCTTTCGCTACCGGGATCGTGGGGACGCAGCCAGCGGGCGCAGAGCATCGGCGTCAGGGTCAGGGATACCACCAGCGAGACCAGGATGGCCGCGGCCAGGGTCAGGGAAAATTCGCGGAACAGCTTCTCGACGATGCCGCCGATGAACAGGATGGCGACGAACACCGCGACCAGGGAGACGTTCATCGACAGCAGGGTGAAGCCCACCTCGCGGGTACCCTGGTAGGCGGCCTTCAGTGGCGCCATGCCGTTGTCGATGTGCCGGGCGATGTTCTCAAGCACCACGATGGCATCGTCGACCACCAGCCCCGCGGCCAGGATCAGGGCCATCAGCGACAGGGTGTTGAGCGAGAAGCCGAGGATGTACATCACGGCGAAGGTACCCACCAGCGAGATGGGTACCGCCAGGGCCGGGATCACCGCGCTGCGCAGGCGGCCGAGGAACAGCCAGACCACCCCGATCACCAGGAACACGGCGATGATCAGCGTCAGCTCGGCTTCGTGCAGGGTCGCCTTGATCACCCCGGACCTGTCCATGGCCACTTCCAGGCGGGCACTGGCTGGCACTATGGCTTCCAGCGCCGGCAGGCGCGCCTTGAGCGCGGCGATGGTCTCGATGATGTTGGCGTTGGCCTGGCGATTCACCACCAGCAGCACGGCACTCTGATTGTTGTAGAAACCGGCGTTGTAGCGATCTTCCACCGCGTCGCTGACCTTGGCCACGTCACGCAGGCGCAGGGTGGCGCCATCCTGGTAGCGGATGATCAGCGGCGCATAGTCGGCCGCCTTGAACAGCTGGTCGTTGGCCTGGATCTGCCAGTTGTGCTCGGCATTGGCCACCGCGCCCTTGGGCCGGCGCTGGTTGGCGTTGTTGATCGCGGTGCGGACGTCGTCCAGCGCCAGGCCATAGTGCTCCAGCTGGCGCGGCTCCAGCTCGATGCGCACGGCCGGCAGGGAGCTGCCGCCGATCTGCACCTCGCCTACCCCACTGACCTGGGACAGGCTCTGCGCCAGCACCGTGGAGGCCAGGTCGTAGAGCTCGCCCTTGCTCAGGGTCTTGGAGGTCAGCGAGAACACCATGATGGGTGCCTGCGACGGATTGACCTTGCGATAGCGCGGCATCTGGCGCATGCCGCTGGGCAGCAGGTTGCGCGAGGCGTTGATGGCGGCCTGGACCTCGCGGGCGGCGGTGTTGACGTCCTTGTCCAGGTCGAACTGGATGATGATCTGCGTCGAGCCCTGGCTGCTGCGGCTGGTCATGGAGCTGATGCCGGCGATGGTGCCGAGGGAGCGCTCCAGCGGCGTGGCGACGCTGGAGGCCATGACCTGGGGACTGGCGCCGGAGAGACTGGCGGACACGGTGATGGTCGGGAAATCCATCTGCGGCAGGGGCGCCACCGGCAACAGCCGGAAGGCGATGGCGCCGAGCAGCAGCAAGGCCAGGCTCAGCAGCAGGGTCGCCACCGGTCGGGCGATGAAGGGCGCCGAGAGATTCACCTCAGGCCGCCCTGCGCCGACCCAGGCGCTCGCCCAGGCTGTCGAAGGCCAGGTAGATCACCGGGGTGGTGAACAGTGTCAGCACCTGGCTGACCAGCAGGCCGCCGACCATCACCAGGCCCAGCGGCTGGCGCAGCTCGGCCCCTGCCCCGGTCGCCAGCATCAGCGGTACTGCGCCGAACAGCGCGGCCAGGGTGGTCATCAGGATCGGTCGGAATCTCAGCAGCGCCGCCTGGTAGATCGCCTCCTCCGGCCTCAGCCCCTGGTGCCGTTCGGCGTCGAGGGCGAAGTCGATCATCATGATGGCGTTCTTCTTGACGATGCCGATGAGCAGGATGATGCCGATCACCGCGATCAGGCCGAGGTCGTTGCCGGTGAGCAAGAGCGCCAGCAGGGCGCCGATGGCCGCCGAGGGCAGCGTCGAGAGGATGGTCAGGGGGTGGATGAAGCTTTCGTAGAGCACGCCGAGGACGATGTACATCACCACCACCGCGGCCAGGATCAGCAGCAGGGTGCTGGACAGCGACGCCTGGAAGGCCGCCGCCGCACCCTGGTAGCGGGTGTTGATGCCGATCGGCAGGCCGATCTCCTGCTTGGCCGCGTCGATGGCGGCTACTGCAGCGCCCAGCGAGACCCCGCTCGCCAGGTTGAAGGACAGCGTCACCGCCGGGAATTGGCTCAGGTGGTTGATCACCAGCCGCGTCGGCCGCTGCTCCATCTTCACCAGGCTGGACAGGCGCACTGGCGCGCGGCTGCTGTCGGTCGTGGTATCCGTGGTGGCGGCCGTGCCGGTGCCACTGCCGTTGCTGGCGGTGCTGCCGCTGCCGGCCTTGACCCAGACCTGGTCGAGGGCATCCGGGCCCAGGCTGTCGGCGGCGGCGCTGGCCAGCACCACCCGGTACTGGTTGGCCTGGGTGTAGATGGTCGAGATCTGCCGTTGGCCGAGGGCGTCGTAGAGGGCGTCGGTGATGGCCGACACCTGCACGCCGAGGCGCGCCGCGGCGTCGCGGTCGATGGTCAGGTACAGCTGCAGGCC
>CAUQPA010000683.1:0-2572 GCA_963519325.1 uncultured Pseudomonas sp.
GGATCGGCGTATTTCACCAGATTCAGGAAGTCTTTTTCAGACCTTCCCTAAAGCCGCCAGTGGAGCCTTTTTCCGGCGAGGAATCGCACTTGTTTCGGAAGCCAACAGCTATCCCTCGAATGCCACACCTTCGGCGTTCAGCGGATGACCGGGTTAGTAGACCAGGCACTAGCCCTGCCTCACCGCCTCTTTCGGCTTCCGCTCAATTATCGGCCTGGCGCCATCGCGGTAGAGTTCTGGTTCCAAGTGCCGGCCGATGAGCACGCCGCGACCGCCGCGCTATTGGAGGAGATCCAGTGCTTTGCGCCGGCATGAACGTGGGATCCGGCTACGTCACTGGAATAGGAGGTAGAGCGCCTACGGCAGCTCGGGGGTGCGCACTTTCTGCTTGCCTACATGCATCAGACCCGGGACCGCTGGATTGATTGTCCCGAGCACAGGAAGCTCAGGAATGTGCTGTATGGCGGGTTATAAGTGGTGGAATACGAGCGGCAATACTAGGAGAGTGCTGTGCGAGCAGCGCAGTATGAGTTTGCGGGCGGCGAACTGTTTGCGGTAGTGAAGGGGCCTTCCTCGATGCTGCAGCCGTAGCAGCTCGCATAGACGAAGCCTCGCAGCTGCTTGGCGATGTCGACCATGGTGGTAGTGACGGCCTAGGTGTCGAACCCCACACATCCAGGACGCGCGGTGTGATACCCGGCTGAGCCTTGGAGCAGGGCGTTCATGCTGGTATAACGGCCAGCGGCCGTGCTGCAAATGGTGTTGCTCTGTAGCTCGGCCGCGCTGGCGCCATCGGGCACGCGGATGACGACGGGGACGGGCTTGGACTAAACGGCGATTGCCTGCAGCGACACGGCCAGGGTGCGCTTGGTGCCGGGCTTGCCGACGGCGTCCTGGGCGTTGGTTAGCAGTACGGGCGTGTTGTGTAGGACGACGGTGACATCGGTGCCGGTACAGACCCTGCCGATGAGGGCCATGAATACTGTGGGAATGGAGCAAGCGCCTTGGTTGATCACGAGGACACGTACCCCGTGGTGGTAGTCCGCCAAGGAGGGTTGCCTGCGCAGGAAGGTAAGTGACGCTGCAGAGGCTGGCGGATCCGCGCGCCGGGTTTGTTCGGGCGTGAGCAAAAAATTTACTCGACGCTGCTGGCGATGGAGATCCTAGAACGCGTCTGGATGGGCGCGCAACCGTTAGACCGGCGACGTTTCGCCAGCCGTACCGAACGGCGCTTGTTTCGCCACAACCGAGGGACGTCGCGCAGTGGAGCGGTGCCAATGCGGAAGGACCAATATGCCCAGCCGGTGGTGGTCATCAGCCCGCGACGCTGTTTGTGCTCCTCGAGTAGAACCAGCTCCTTGATGAATTTGTAAAAGCCAGCATCGCTGAGATAGTCGTCGTTCGCATGCTCGACCACTCGATGCCCTAACCCGGTCACCATATCGAGAATGTACGCGGCAGGTAGGATGCACGTGGCTATCGGCACCACGATGATCTGGAATAATACCGAGTAGGCGGAGGAAAAGTCCGACCTGAGTGTTGGAGGCGCAGGGTTAGAAGGTTTCCTTGTCGAGCAGAGCCACGACCACAGCCGCTATCACGGCGAGAAGCCCACCGAGATACGTCGCGAAGTTACTTGCACTAGGTAGGTTGAAAAAGTGAAGGGTGCGAAGGGTCGCGGGGCTACCGGCGCGTCGCTCCAGTGACTGACGCCATTCCCATTGTTCGATGAGCTCTTTGGCCAGCTCGGCAAAGTCTTCACGGCCAGCAAAGTGCTCGGAAATCATCCGCCGCTTCGCGCGATCCGTTGCCACTATTGCCTGCCGGATGCCTAAGATCCTCTTGCCCAGGTTATCTCGGGCGAAGCGACGTCGATCGACCTCGACTAGGATCTGGGCGAGCCCTAGCAGCATTGGCATCTCCCAGAAGAGTGTCCAGTAGGAAAGATTCGCGTAGGTCGGCAGTTGCAGATAAACGTGGTGGTAGAAGAAGAGCGCTATCGACAAGACGACAAGCAACATCGATGAGGCGAAGAGGATGAATATTCGCGATCCCCAGACGAAGCTGGGGATGAGTCGGTATTCTCTCCGAAAGGTCTTAACGTGGTGGGCCACGGTCCGCATGGTCAGCTTCCCGCTTGTTGATCAATGAAGATATTCCAGGGCCACACCATGTCTCCAGCGATGCATGCCATTTCGTAGCCACAGCCGCGACGACTGGTTACCTACTAGCTGATAGGTATCTATCTGTGGCGGCCAGCTCCGGGCTGGCCGGCCAATCGCTCGCGGCAAGAACGGCGCCAATGGTGTTAACTCGGTTGAGCAGCATGCGATAGGTATTCCAGGGCTTGAGCGGCTGGACTGCGGCTTCGCTGGCAGTGTCCGGGTCCGCAGGCATCCTGCATGCCGTTGACCTGGATGTTGACGTACTGCAGCAGCAGGTCGCGCTTGCGGTTGGCCAGGTCCTTAGCCGCAGCTAGTTGCGCGGCCTCGTCCAGCCGCGACTGACCATCCTCCCTGAATCGCCCCAGCTTTCCTAGACACTCTCCAAGCTCTGGAAATAGCGCTTTTCA
>CAUQPA010000684.1:0-2571 GCA_963519325.1 uncultured Pseudomonas sp.
GCTTCGGCGTGTCGGTGACGGCACGCCAGGCGCCCGGCACCCAGGTGCGCCTGCTGGCCGAGGCCGACGCCGCGCTCTACCGCGCCAAGCACCGCGGGCGCAATTGCAGCGAGGTCGCCGAACCCAGCTAGACCAGTGCCGGTACCGGAACCGCCAGGGCCTCGCCCAGCAGCCGGCACGCCGTCTCGCCGACCCGGCGCACCCCCTCCTCCATGCCGGGCCGCTGGGCCTGGGCATAGTTCAGGCGCAGGCAGTTGCGATACTTGCCGGACGCGGAAAAGATGCTGCCGCAGGCGATCTGGACGCTCTGCGCCAGCAGCTCGCGGTTGACGCTGTGGCTGTCGCAGCCCTCGGGCAGCTCCACCCAGAGCAGGAAGCTGCCCTGCGGCTGGCTGACCCGGGTGCCGGCGGGGAAGTAGCGCTGCACCCAGGCGCTCATCAGGTCGCGATTGCGCTGGTACTGGGCGCGCATCCGCCGCACATGGGCCGTGTAGTGGCCGGCGGCGATGAACTCGGCGATGGCCAGTTGCGGCTGGGGCGCCGTGCAGCCGGTGCCGATGTACTTGAGGTGCAGGATGCGCTCGGCATAGCGCCCGGGCGCCACCCAGCCGACCCGCAGCCCCGGCGCCAGCGTCTTGGAGAAGGAGCTGCAGAGGATCACCCGGTCGTCTTCGTCGAAGGCCTTGAGCGCCCGCCCTCGGGGATAGCTGTAGAGCAGGTCGCCGTAGACATCGTCCTCGATCACCGCCAGGTCGTGCTTGCGCGCCAGGGCCACCAGTTGGCGCTTGTTCGCCTCCGGCATGCAGTAGCCCAGCGGGTTGTTGCAGCTGGGGGTGAGCTGGATGGCGCGCACCGGCCACTGCTCCAGCGCCAGCTCCAGCGCCGGCAGGCTGATCCCGGTGCGCGGATCGGTGGGGATCTCCAGCGCCTTGAGGCCCTGGCCCTTGAGCGTCTGCATCACCCCATGGAAGGTCGGCGAATCCACCGCGACGATATCACCCTCCTGGCAGGTGGCGCGCAGCGCCGTGGCCAGCGCCTCGTGGGCGCCACTGGTGATGACGATGTCGTCGGCGGTGAGCACGCAACCGGCATCCAGTTGCAGCCGCGCCACCTGTTCGCGCAGCACGGCCACGCCTTGGATGCTGTCGTAGGACAGCCCGGCATTGCCTGGCCGCCGGGCCAGGCGCGCCAGACCGGCGAGCAAGGGCGCCAGGGTCGGCGCCTCGGTATCCGGCAGTCCGCGGCCGAGCTGCACCCGCACCGAATCGGGGGTGGAAGTCATCAGCTCGCGCACCGGCTCCCAGCCGGACACCTCCACCGGCCAGCGCGCCGGGCGGGTGACCTGGGGCAGCTCGATCACCCGCCGCTCCAGGCGGACGAAATAGCCGGACTTGGGCCGCGGCTCCACCAGGCCACGATCCTCCAGCAGGCGATAGGCCTGCTGCACCGTGGCCAGGCTCACCCCGTGCTCCTGGGCCAGGGCGCGCACCGACGGCAGGCGTTCGCCCGGTCGATAGAGGCCCTGTTCGATACGGCGGCCGAGCGCGTCGGCCAACAGCTGGTAGCGATTCATGCCTGGACTATAACGGCCAAGCCAGCCAGGCCGCGCCATACAGATGACCACGAGGAACACCATACAGCCGTCCACTGTATGGCGGCTGTATGGAGCACAACCGCCACGCCTGGGTCTGCCCGTCCGGCGTCCGGCGGCGGAGCATGGAGACAGACAGGAGAGACGCCATGCCCAGACCCCCTAGCCTTCATGACCAAACCCGTACCGCCGGTTGCTGGCTGTTGTTCCGGCGCCAACTGACCACTCGCCGCATCCTGCTGGAGCTCACGGATAAGGAATTGGCCGATATCGGCCTGGATCGTTTCTCCGCCCTGCACGAGGCGCAACGCCCCTGGTGGCGAGTACTGATCGACGCCTGGCGTCAGTCCGACATGTGCGACAGCCGTGCCGCCCAGTCCGCCACGGGGGCCGGCAGCTCCGGGTGCCATAACCTGCGCCAGACCACCGCCAGTTGCTCCCGGCCACCGCGTTCGCGCGGCCATAACGAGGGTTCGGCAACCAGTTGCCAGCCCGTGGCGTCGCGCTGAGCCAGGACGAAGCGGAAGGTGTGATAGCCGGTGGCACCCAGGCGCAGGTCGGTCACCACCAGGTCATTGCCCAGGCGGTCGTAGCGCAGCCAATCGTTGGTGAACCAGCGCAGGCGCTGCTCGGCCGGCGACGCGGCCAGAATGGGCGCCAGCTCGCCACCGCGGGGTAGGGTCACCAGTTCGGGGGGACGTCCATCGAAGAGGCCTACCCAGGCTTCTCGGTAGCGCTCCGGGCCGTCGTCCACCATGACCCGCCACAGCAGGCTGGTGAAGGGCAGCGGCGCGCTGAACAGCCGGGCGTCCTGCTGCCCCTGGGCCGCCAGTACCGTGCGCACCTGGCGTTCGGCGGAATACTTGGCCACCAGCGTCCAGCCCAGGTAGGTGGTGGAGATCAGCAGCGCCGCCACGGCCAGGCGCGGCGAGCGCCCGCGCGGGCCGAGCAGCAGCCCGGCCAACACCGCCAGCAGCAGC
>CAUQPA010000685.1:0-2566 GCA_963519325.1 uncultured Pseudomonas sp.
CTGGAAACAGGGCACCGCCAGGGGCGTCACCCGCTCCAGGCCCTGCCCGAACTCCACCAGCAGGACCTCCTTGGCGCGCTCCTCGTCGAAGCTCAGGCACAGCGGCGAGCCGCTGTAGCGCACGTGCTCCAGGCCACCGACTCGCTGGGGCCGGTGGATATGGCCGAGGGCGATGTAGTCCGCCGGTGGGAAGGCGCTGGTGGGAAAGGCATCAAGGCTGCCGACGTAGATTTCCCGTACCGACTCGCTGGCGCTGGCGCCTACGGTGGTCAGGTGGCCGGTGGCGATGATCGGCAGGCTGCCACCCAGCTCGGTGCGCCGCGCCTCGGCCAGGCCGTGCAGTTCGGCATAATGCCCCTGGATGGCCTGTTGCAGCGCCTGGCGCTTGTCATCGGCACTCTGCCCCGCCTGGCTCTGTACCACGTCACGCGGGCGGACGAAAGGAATGCCGCAGAGCAGCGCGCCGATCTCGCCGTCCCGCCGACGCAGTTCCAGCAACTGATCCGCCGGCGTCGCGCTGACACAGGGGATGACCCGGGTATCCAGGCAGGCCAGCAACTCGCGGGATTCCGCCAGGACCGCCGCGGAATCGTGGTTGCCGCCCAGCACCACCAGGCTGGCCCCTGTACCGCGCAGGGCGACGATGAAGCCGTTGTACAGTTCGCGGGCATAGCTCGGCGGGGTTGCGGTATCGAAGATATCCCCCGCCACCAGTACCACGTCGACCTGCTGTTCCTCTACCTGGGTCACCAGCCAGGCCAGGAAGGCCCGATGCTCGGCCTCGCGGGTACGGCCGAGGAAGTGCTGCCCCAGGTGCCAGTCGGAGGTGTGCAGCAGGCGCAGGCCAGCGCGCGCGACCGGCTTGCGGGCACGCTTGGCGGTGGGCTTTTCGGTCGGGGCGGTGGCGGGCAGGTCGAACAGCGGGAGGTTTTCCATGGGCCTGGGGGTCGAAGCGGCAAAGAGGCGCAGTATCTCCTCCCCCGCCTAGAGATGGAAATCTTCAGCGATCAAGGCCGCCAGATGGGCGCAGGCGGGACTACGCTCTCCTGGCGGCGACGCCAGGCGCAATTCGTGCACCGGCAGCGCGGGAAAGCCGTCTTCCGGCCGCAATTCGCGCATGGGTGCAGTCATCCGCGTGCGGTCGGTGATGGCCACCGCCTGGCCCAGTTCGACCGCCGCCTCCAGCGCCGAAGAGGCGGCGCTGGTCATAACCGCCTGCCAGGGCCGGCCCTGGCGGGTCAGCAGGTCGATCCCTAGCTCCCGATAGCTGCAGCCTTCGCCGTGCAGGGCCAGGGGCACGCGGGTGTCCGGGGTCAGCAGCAGGCCGGGACCGGCGACCCAGACCGGCTGGGTATGGCCGAACACCTGGCCCTCCGCCTGGCCAGCGCCAGGCGGCCCCACCAGCAGCGCCAGGTCCAGCAAGCCCTGGCCGAGCCAGCGCCGGAGTTGGCCGCTGTTACCGGTGAGCACCTCGAGCACGATGCCGGGATACTCGCCCTGCAGCCGCGGCAGCACGGCCTTGAGCAGCCGGGCGGCATAGTCCTCGGCCACCCCCAGGCGCACCTCGCCCACCACCGGCTGGCCGGTGAGACCGGCGAGGATGCGGTCGTGGGCCTGCAGCAGGTCGGCGGTTTCCAGCAGTACCCTGCGACCGAGCGGAGTCAGGGTCACCGCCTGGTTGTCCCGCTCGAACAGCCGTCCGCCGGTCTGCTCTTCCAGCCGGCGGATCTGGCTGCTCACCGCCGAGGGGCTGCGATTGAGCTGCAACGAGGCGGCCCGGAACTGCCCCAGCCGAACGATGGTGTGGAAGGTGCGTAGGACGTCGATATCGAGGGGCGCGGGCATGATGCGTTTTTATCGAACAATAGCTACCAATAATGTCGTTTGAGTGTATTAGCACCCCGGTCCAGGCTCAAGGCATTCCGTCACCTGGAGCCTGCTCATGCCTACCATCCGCTCTTCCGCGCTATTCCGTCAGTTCGCCCTGGTGCTGTGCTGGAGTGCCGGTTTCGTCGGCTATCGCTACGCCGCGGACCAGGCGCCCACCCTGCTGGTCACGCTCTGGCGCTTCGCCCTGGCCGCCCTGCTGCTGTTGCCCTTCGCCTGGGCCGAGCTGCGCCGGTTGCCGCTGAAGAGCATCGGTCAGCAAGCGGCCATCGGCGCCCTCGCCTTCGCCGGTTGCATCGCCCCGGCAGCCAAGGCCATCGAGCTGGGCGTCTCGCCGGGGCTGGCGGCGCTGCTCTCGGACCTGTCGCCGCTGCTGGTGGCCCTGGGTTGTTGCCTGCTGCCGGGACAGCGCACTAGCGGCCGCCAGTGGCTCGGGCTGGGCCTGGGGCTGACCGGGGTGCTGCTCGCCACCGGAGCGGGACTAGGCCTGGGCGTGGCCCCCGGCTGGGCCTATGCCCTGCCCCTCGGCGGCGCCATGGCACTGGCCTTGGCCACCCTGGTGCAGAGTCGCCTGCCGCCCAGTCGTCTGGCGCTGCCGACCCAGCTGTTCATCCAGCTCGCCGCCAGCAGCCTGGTGATGACGGTGGCCGCCGGCCTGGAAGGGTCGCTGCGCCCGCCC
>CAUQPA010000686.1:0-2561 GCA_963519325.1 uncultured Pseudomonas sp.
CAACAGTTCCGAGATGTCAAAAATAGACACCGTCACCTCTTCGGCGACCGGCACCGGATTCAGCGAGGGGATGGCCTCCGGCGGCTCGGGTACCGGCTCCGGATGCAGCACCGGCTCGCTGGCCAGCGGCTCGGGCAGGCGCTCTTCCGGCGCAGGCGCGGGGGCTTCGGCAGGCGTCTCTACGGGTTCGGCGGTCTTCTTGCGGAACCAGCCGAACAGGCCTTTCTTCTCCGTGGGGGGAGACTTCTTGTCGTCGGATCCAAACATGCGGGGCTCTGTATCGAACGGACGACCGGGCTGCGGGAGCTCCGCCAGGCGGGGCTCGACCGTCAGGCATGGCCGTCGGGAAAAGGGATGCGTATCCTAGCAGCCTGCCGGGCGGAAGACCTCCCCGTCGGCGAAAAACGCGCGACCGTCCCCAGGACGCAGCCGCTTCGTCCCCCACCGCGCTACAAGGCCTGCTCTCGCGATGCCCGCCTCCCGCTCTCGTCGGACCGCCCTGGTCGCCCTGCTCAGCCTGCTCCCCACCTTCGCCCTGGCCGCTGCCAGCCGGCAGAACACCGAGGAGTTCGTCCTCGACAATGGCCTGAAGCTGGTGGTCCGCGAAGACCATCGGGCCCCGGTCGCGGTGATGCAGCTCTGGTACCGCGTGGGCTCAAGCCTGGAGGCGCCGGGTGCCACCGGGCTCTCCCATGCCCTGGAGCACCTGATGTTCAAGGGCAGCCGCAAGCTCGGTGCCGGCGAGGCCTCGCACCTGCTGCGCGACCTGGGCGCCGAGGAAAACGCCTTCACCACCGACGACTACACCGTCTATTACCAGTTGCTCGCCCGCGACCGCCTGCCGGTCGCCCTGGAGCTGGAAGCCGATCGCATGGCCTATCTGCGCCTGGCACCGGATGAGGTCACCCGCGAACTCGAGGTGATCAAGGAAGAACGCCGACTGCGGACCGACGACCGTCCGGAAGCGCTGTCCTTCGAGCGCTTCAAGGCCGCCGCCTACCCGGCCAGCGGCTATCGCAACCCCACCATCGGCTGGCCCCAGGACCTGCAACGCCTGAACACGACCGAACTGCAGCGCTGGTACCAGACCTGGTACGCCCCCAACAACGCCACCCTGGTGGTGGTGGGCGATGTCGAACCCCAGGCGCTCAAGGCCGAGGTGCAGCGCTGGTTCGGCGCCATCCCGCGCAGCAAGCTGCCGGCGCCGCGGCGGCCGCTGGAACTGCCGGCGCCGGGTGAGCGGCGGCTGGCGCTGCAGGCGCGCGAGGTGCCCAGCCTGCTGATGGGCTTCAACGTACCCAGCCTGGCCACCGCCGCCAAGCCCCGGGACGCCTACGCCCTGCAACTGCTGGCAGCCCTGCTCAGCGGCGGCTCGGGGGCGCGCCTGCCCAGCCGCCTCGAACGCGGCGAGGAACTGGCCAGCAGCGTCCGCGCCGCCTACGGCGCCTATACCAATGGCGACAGCCTCTTCCTGCTCAGCGGCACCCCCAACACCCAGCGCGGCAAGACCCTCGAACAGCTGGAAGCGGCCTTCTGGGCACAACTGGAGCTGCTCAAGCGCGAGCCGCCCAGCGTGGAGGAAGTGGGCCGGGTCCGCGCCCTGCTGGTGGCCGGCCTGGTCTACGGCCGCGACTCCATCACCGCCCAGGCCAGCAGCATCGGCCAGCTGGAAAGCGTCGGCCTCGGCTGGCGCCAGGGCGACCTGCTGCTCGACGAGCTGGGCAAGGTCACCCCGGACGACCTGCGCCGCGTGGCCCGCAGCTACTTCACCCGCGAGCGCCTGACCCTGGCCCAGCTGCGTCCCGAACCCGCCGCGGAGACTCGTCCATGAAGCGCCTGCTCTGTCTCTCGCTGTGCCTGCTCGCCGGCTGCCAGTCCCCGTCACCGGTCAATGAGCTGGCGCGGGCCTATCCCGCCGTGGACAGCCTGAAGACACTCAAAGACGCACCGCCCCTGGGCCGCCAGCTGGACATCCAGCGCTGGCGTACCGCCGAGGGCGCCCAGGTGCTGTTCGTGCCTGCGCCGGAATTGCCGATGTTCGACGTGCGCCTGATCTTCGCCGCTGGCAGCAGCCAGGACGGCGCCACCCCGGGTCTGGCCATGCTGACCAACGGCCTGCTCAATGAAGGCACCCCGGGGCGGGATGCCAGCGCCATCGCCGATGGCTTCGAGCGCCTGGGCGCCGACTTCAGCAACGGCGCCTATCGCGACCAGGCGGTGGCCGGGCTGCGCACCCTCGCCGATCCGGCAGTCAGCGAACCCGCCCTGGCCCTGCTGGCCGACGTGGTAGGTCGCCCGACCTTTCCCACCGAGGCCATCCAGCGCATCCGCGACCAGTTGCTGACGTTGATCGCCGCCAGCCGGCGCGAACCGGCCAGCCTGGCGGGTGAAGCCCTGCAGGAGCGTCTCTACGGCAACCACCCCTATGCCCATTCGCCGCGCGGCACGGCAGCGGGCCTGGCACGCCTGGACGCAGCCAGCCTGAGGGCCTTCCACGCCCGCGCCTATGC
This sequence comes from uncultured Pseudomonas sp., assembly GCA_963519325.1. GTDB lineage: Bacteria > Pseudomonadota > Gammaproteobacteria > Pseudomonadales > Pseudomonadaceae > Chryseomonas. The sequence continues at coordinate 2,511 of CAUQPA010000686.1, forward strand.
CGCCGGCAATACCGTGATCGCCCTTACCGGCGACCTGGATCGCCCCCGCGC
>CAUQPA010000687.1:0-2547 GCA_963519325.1 uncultured Pseudomonas sp.
GCCGGGGTCATCCTCCAGCAGGTCGCCGGCCAGCTGTTACAGTCACAGGGTGTGGTCTTGCCCAGCGAGACGGGCGCCCTGTCCTATGCCCGCCGCCTGCCCCATGGCGTGGTGGGGGTGATCTCGCCGTTCAACTTTCCGCTGATCCTCTCCCTGCGCGCCGTGGCACCGGCGCTGGCCTGTGGCAACGCCGTGGTGCTCAAGCCGGATCACCAGACGCCGGTGAGCGGCGGGGTGCTCATCGCCCGCCTGTTCGAGGCGGTCGGCCTGCCCCGCGGCGTGTTGCAGCTGGTGCCGGGGCAGGCCGAGGCGGGTGCGGCGCTCTGCGCCCATCCCTGGGTGAGGATGATCGCCTTCACCGGCTCGACCCAGACCGGACGCCAGGTGGCCGAAACCGCGGGTCGTCACCTGAAGAAGGTGGCCCTGGAACTGGGCGGCAAGAACCCGCTGATCGTGCTGGACGACGCCGATCTCGACCGCGCCGTCGGTTGCGCCGCCTGGGGCAGCTTCCTGCACCAGGGCCAGATCTGCATGGCCACTGGCCTGATCCTGGTGCAGCAGGAGATCGCCGCGGCCTTCATCGAGCGCCTGGCGATCCGCGCCGCGGGCCTGCGGCTGGGCGATCCGCTCAGCCCCACCACCCAGCTCGGCCCACTGATCAATGCCCGACAGTTGCAGCGCGTAGAGGCCATCGTCGCCGACAGCCTGGTCGCCGGGGCGCGCCTGGAGCAGGGTGGCAGCCACGAGGGCCTGTTCTATGCCCCGACCGTGCTGAGCGGCGTGCGCCCCGGCATGCGCGCCTTCGACGAAGAGATCTTCGGCCCGGTGGCCAGCGTGGTGACCTTCGCCGACGAGGCCGAAGCCATCGCCCTGGCCAATCGCACGCCCTATGGCCTGGCCGCGGGCGTGCTGTCCGGCTCCCTGGCCCGCGCCCGCGCCCTGGGTGAACGGCTGAACTGCGGGATGCTGCACCTCAACGACCAGACGGTGAACGACGAGGTAGTCAATCCCTTCGGCGGCCGCGGCCAGTCCGGCAACGGCGGCAGCGTCGGCGGCCTGTGCAACTGGGACGACTACAGCCAGTGGCAGTGGGTGACCGAGCACAAGGAGCCGCCGCGCTATCCCTTCTGAGAGCCTGCTCAAAGGCTGCTGCGCGTCGGCCAAACCGCGTTGAACACGACTTCGGAATGCTCATTTACTACTCGTAAATTCCGCTTCCTCAGCCATGTTCGCCTTGTTTGGCTCTAGCTCGCGAGCCTTTGAGCAGGCTCCAAGCCCCTTTTCATCTCCAATAACAACAAGAGGAAAATCCCATGACCCTGAATGGCAAGACCCTGGTGATCACCGGCGTGGCCTCCGGTATCGGCGCCGAACTGGCGCGCCTGGCCCGCTTCCACGGCGCCACCGTGATCGGTGTCGACCGCAACCAACCCCAGCTCAGCCTGGATGAATTCCACCAGGCCGACCTGGGCGACCCGTACAGCATCGCCACCCTGGTGAGTCGGCTGCCGGAGCGTCTGCACGGCCTCTGCAACATCGCCGGGGTACCGGGCACGGCGCCGGCGGAGGCGGTGGCACGGGTCAACTACCTCGGCCTGCGCCTGCTCAGCCAGCACCTGGTCGGGCGCCTCGGGCAGGGCGGGGCCATCGTCAACGTCGCCTCCATCCTTGGCGCCGAATGGCCACAGCGCCTGGAGCAGCATCGCGAGCTGGCCCGGATCGCCGACTTCGCCGAGGCCCAGGCCTGGCTGGCCGCCCACCCGGTGGCGCAGGCGACCTGCTACCAGTACTTCAAGGAGGCGCTCATCGTCTGGAGCTTCGTGCAGTCCCAGACCTGGCTGCGCGAATTCGGCGTGCGGCTGAATTGCGTGGCACCGGGGCCGGTGTTCACCCCCATCCTCGGCGACTTCGTCAGCATGCTCGGCGAGGAGCGGGTCGCCCGCGACAGCCAGCGCATGCTGCGCCCCGCCTTGGCCGACGAGGTGGCCGCGGTGATCGCCTTCCTCTGCAGCGATGCCTCGCGCTGGATCAATGGCGCCAACCTGCCGGTGGATGGCGGCCTGGCCGCCAGTTACGTCTGAGCCGGATCGCCGCGCTCGCCCGGCGCGGCGATCACGTTTTCCCACAACAAGAACAATTCCCAGGATGACGTCATGCGCAAGATCCCGAGTCTCGCTCTGCTGGCCGCGGCCAGCGGCTGTTCCACCCTGGCCCAGGCTTACGACCTGCCCGGCCTGAACCTCGGCTCCACCAGTTTCTACGATGGCGCGCCCGCGCCGGACGGCCCCGGCTGGTACTTGGAGGAATATCTCCTCTACGGCAAGACCAGTCGTTTCAACGACCAGGATGGGCGCAAGCTGCCGTTGCCCAAGCAGGACCTCACCACCTTCGCGCCGGTCAGTCAGCTGATTTATGTCGGCCAGCCGCTGGCCAACGGCGCCATGCCCGGTTTCACCGCCATCCTACCCTGGCTGGCCCACACCGAGGTCGCCGACGGCCTCGGCGGCCAGGCCCTGAGCGCCCGCGAGGGGGTAGGGGACCTGACCC
>CAUQPA010000688.1:0-2528 GCA_963519325.1 uncultured Pseudomonas sp.
ATGAAAGCCGTTTCCATCATGCCGACGCCCCTTGCCACCACTACGCCGGAGGCTCGCCCGGGTCCCGATGGCTTCGTCCAGCTCCAGCACGTGTGCAAGAGCTATGGTCCGGATCTCAAGGTCATGGACGACTTCTGCCTGGACATGCGTGCCGACGATCGCCTGGTGATCATCGGCCCGAGTGGCAGCGGCAAGAGCTCGCTGCTGCGCGTGATGATGGGACTGGAAAGCATCCAGGATGGCCGCATCCACTTCCAGGGGCAGCCCTATATAGAAGGTAGCAACGGTCGCAGTCGCGTACTGGATCGGGACCTGCACCGGCAGATCGGCATGGTCTTCCAGCACTACACCCTGTTTCCTCACCTGTCGGTGCTGGGCAATCTGGTCCTGGCGCCCATGAAGGTACGCGGCCTGTCACGCGCCGAAGCCACTGAAAAGGCTCGGCTGTACCTTGCCCGGCTGGGCCTGGAAAACAAGCTGCACGCCTACCCCAGCCAGCTGTCGGGCGGCCAGAAGCAGCGCGTTGCCATCGCCCGTGCACTGATGCTGGAACCGGCGCTGATGCTCTTCGACGAGGTCACCTCGGCCCTCGACCCGGAAATGGTGATCGAGGTGCAGAACGTGATGCTGCAACTGGCCGAGCAGCGCATGGCGATGATCATCGTCACCCACGACATGCACTTCGCCAAGCATATCGCTACCCGCGTGGTGTTCTGCGCCAATGGCCGACCGGTCGAGGAAGGCCCGCCTGAGGAACTGTTCCGCCGTCCGCGTGAGCCCCGTACCCGGGAATTCCTGGAAAAGGTCCTGCACCTGGATTGAGGACGGCGCCATGAACTATCAATTCGACTTTCATTTTCTCAACGGTACCCTGGGTCCGCTCTGGCAGGGCCTCAAGGTGACCCTGCAGCTGGCGCTGGCCGCCAATCTCATGGGGCTGGTGCTGGGCTTTCTGCTCTGCCTGCTGACCCTAAATCGCTGGCGTCTGGTGCGGCTACCCGCCCAGCTGTTCATCGAGTTCTTTCGCTGCACCCCGGTCCTGCTGCAGATCGTCTGGTTCTTCTACTGCGTGCCCATGCTGTTCAACGTCTTCGTCGACCCCATCACCATGGGCGTCCTGGCGCTGGGCCTGAACCTGACCGCCTTCAATGCCGAGGCCTATCGGGCTGGCGTGCAGGCAGTCCCCCGCGAGCATCTGGATGCCAGCGTCGCCCTCGGCCTGGGACCGTTGAACCGTACTCTCTATGTGGTCCTGCCGCAGGCCTTGCGCAGTGCGCTGCCGGTGCTGATGACCAACGGCATCGGCATCCTGCAGCAGAGCGCCCTGGTCGCCATCGTGGCCGTAGCCGACCTGATGTACATCGGCAAGTCCATCGCCACCGAAGCCTATCGCCCGCTGGAAACCTATTCGCTGATCGCGCTGATCTACTTCGCCCTGTCCCTGCCGATCGCCCAGCTGGTGCGGTTCGTTGAACGCCGCCAAGACGCGGCCCTGGAGCGCTGAGATGGACATGCACCTCGACTTCTCCATCGTGCTCGGCTACTGGCAGGTGCTGCTCAAGGGACTGGGGCTAACCCTGACCATCACCCTTGGCTGCGCCCTGGTCGGCAGCCTGCTGGGCTTCGGCCTGAGCCTGATCCAGCTCGCCCCCAGTCGATTACTGCGGGCACCGGTGCGGCTCTATATAGAGTTCTTCCGGGGTACCCCCCTGCTGATCCAGCTGTTCTGGGTATTCTTCTGCTTTCCCGTCGTGTTCGGCCTGTCGATTTCGCCCTACGTCTCGGTGGTGATATCCCTGACGCTGTTCATGGCGGCCATCACCAGCGAGACCTTTCGCGGCGCCCTCAAGTCCATCGCTGGCGAACAGCATGACGCCTGCGTGGCCCTAGGTCTGACCCCTGGGGTGAAGGTCCTCTACGTCATCTTCCCTCAGGCCCTGCTGCGCGCCATCCCGCCGCTGCTCTCCAACATCATCAGCCTGTTCAAGGAAAGCGCCCTGATCTCCTCGGTCGGGGTGGCGGACCTGATGTTCGTTGGCCAGAACCTTTCCAACAGCACGGCGCGTCCGGTCGAGTTCCTCTCGGCCGTGGCCGTCATCTATTTCTGCATCGCCTTTCCCCTGACCCGTCTGGTCGGCCTCGTCGAGGCCCGGCTGCTGAGACGCTTCGCCTACTGAACATCCATCCCGAAGAGGTATTTCCATGAACATGCACGGCATCCTTCCCGCTCTCGTCACCCCCTTCGACCAGGCCGGCAACGTCGACTGCGCGACGCTCGCCTCCATCGTCGAGTACCAGCTCAAGGCCGGGGTGTCCGGATTCGTCGCCCTGGGTTCTACGGGCGAGTACTACGCCCTCGACAATCCCGAGCGCCGCCTGGTGCTGCAGACGGTCAAGGAAGTGGCCGACGGCAAGGGCACCCTGATCGCGAACTGCAACGGCGCCAGCACCCGCGAGGTCCTCGCCCAGATCCGGCAGGCCATCGAGTGCGGTTTCAACAACATCCTGCTCGCCCCACCCTTCTATGC
>CAUQPA010000689.1:0-2518 GCA_963519325.1 uncultured Pseudomonas sp.
GTGTTAATACGCCTTGTTCTCATCTACCCCCTTTCCTGCTTGCCGTCACGGATGACCATGCGCCCGCTTTTCCTTCTCGGCTGCGCCGGGCTGCTGCTATTGGCAGTGATGGCCGCGAGCCTCGCCCTGGGTTCCACCGCCATCCCGCTGGCCGAGGTCTGGCAGGCGCTGGGCCACGGCTGCAGCGATCCCGCCTGCCTGATCGTGCGTGAGGCGCGGCTGCCGCGGACCCTCGCCGGGCTGCTGGCGGGCGCCGCCCTCGGCGTGGCCGGCACCCTGATGCAGGCGCTGACGCGCAACCCCCTGGCCGATCCCGGCATCCTCGGCGTCAATGCCGGTGCCAGCTTCGCCGTGGTGCTGGGCATCGCCCTGTTCGGTGCCAGCGGTCCCGAGCAGTACCTGGGCTATGCCTTCGGCGGCGCCCTGCTGGCGAGCCTGGTGGTACTGCTGGCCGGCGTCGCCGGTGGCGGCGGTTTCAATCCCATGCGCCTGGTGCTGGTCGGGGTGGCGCTGGGGGCCATGCTCGAAGGCGTCAGCTCCGGTATCGCCCTGCTCGATCCGCAGGTCTACGATCAACTGAGATTCTGGCAATTCGGCTCCCTGGACGTGCGCCAGCTCGACCTGCTGCGCAGCGCCAGCCTGCCGGTGCTGGGTGGGGTGATCATCGCCCTGCTGCTGGCCCCAGCCCTGAACGCCCTGAGCCTGGGCACCGACCTGGCCGTCGCCCTTGGCACCCGGGTGCGCCAGACCCAGCTGCTCGGCCTGCTGGCCATCACCCTGCTCTGCGGCGCCGCCGCGGCGGCGGTCGGTCCCATCGCCTTCGTCGGTCTCATGGTGCCGCACCTGGGTCGCTGGGCGATTGGGGAGGACCATCGCTGGTTGTTGCCTTTCGTCCTGCTGTTCACCCCCAGCCTGCTGCTGACCGCCGACATCGTCGGCCGACTGCTGGTGACCGGCGAATTACGCGTCTCGGTGGTGACCGCCTTCCTTGGTGCCCCCCTGCTGATCTGGCTGGCCCGCCGGCAGCGCCACGGAGTCCGCGCATGAGGCGCCCCGACCGCCTGCGCCTGCTCTGGGTGCTGCTCGCCTTGAGCGGCGCCGCCCTTCTGCTGGCGGTGTTCGCCCTGGGCAGCGGCAGCCTGGCGCTGAGTCCGTCCCAGGTCGTGGCCGCCCTGCTGGGCGAGGCGCCACGCGGCATCGAACTGGTGGTCACCCAGTGGCGCCTGCCGCGGGTAGCCCTGGCCCTACTGATCGGCGCGGCCCTGGGGCTCAGTGGCGCGCTGTTCCAGTCGCTACTGCGCAATCCCCTCGGCAGTCCGGACATCATGGGCTTCAATACCGGCGCCTACAGCGGGGTGCTGGTGGCCCTGGTGCTGTTCCAGGCCAGCATCCTCTGGAGCACCACCGCCGCCCTGATCGGCGGCCTGGCCAGCGCTGCCCTGGTCTATGTCCTCACCTGGCGCGGCAGCGGCGTGGATACCCTCCGGCTGATCATCGTCGGCATCGGCGTGCGCGCCCTGCTGATGGCGCTCAACACCTGGCTGATCGTCCATGCCTCTCTGGAGGCCGCCTTCAGCGCCGGCCTGTGGAGCGCCGGCTCGCTCAATGGCCTGACCTGGGCCAAGGCCTGGCCGGCGGTGGTCTTCATCCTGCTGGCGGGGGCGGCCAGCCTGGCGCTGAGTCGCCGACTGTTCCTGCTGGAAATGGGCGACGACACCGCCTGCGCCCTGGGCGTGCCGGTGGAGCGTACCCGGCTGTCGCTGCTGGGCCTGGGCGTGGTGCTCACCGCCGCCGGCACCGCGGTGGCTGGCCCCATTTCCTTCATCGCACTGGCCGCGCCGCAGATCGCCCGCCGCCTGACCGGCACCCAGCGCCTGGCGCTGCCCGCTGCCGCCCTCACCGGTGCGGTCCTGTTGCTGGGCGCGGATCTCCTCGCCCAACGCCTGTTCCTGCCCTATGTCCTGCCGGTGGGCCTGGTCACGGTAAGCCTGGGTGGGCTCTACCTGATCGGCCTGCTCATCTGGGAGTCCCGCCGCTCATGAACGACGCCCCCTCCTCGCGCCTGCGCGCCGAGCGCCTGACCCTGGGCTATGGCCGCAAATTGATCGCCGAGGACCTCTCGCTGACCATTCCCGATGGCGAGCTGACGGTCATCATCGGTCCCAATGGCTGTGGCAAGTCGACCCTGCTGCGCACCCTGAGCCGGCTGCTGGCGCCCAGCAGCGGCCAGGTCTGGCTGGATGGCCAGGCGATCCAGAGCTATCGCACCAAGGAGGTCGCACGCCGGCTGGGCCTCTTGCCGCAGAGTTCCCAGGCCCCGGGCGACATCTGCGTCCGCGACCTGGTGGCACGCGGGCGCTATCCGCACCAGACGCTGTTCGGCGGGGTCCGTGCCGACGACGAGCGCGCGGTGACCCAGGCCATGCAGGCCACCGGGGTCTTCGAGCTGGCCGACCGGGCGGTGGACACCCTTTCCGGCGGCCAACGCCAGCGGGTCTGGATCGCCATGGCCCTGGCC